>CASBQC010000114.1 GCA_949127805.1 Nostocales cyanobacterium PMM_0081 | reverse complement strand
GTCGTCAGTGTCTTCCCTCGCTCTGGAGAGCATTGGTCAGACACTACTCCTTAACTCACGCGCATTCCTCTCACACTCCATAGATCGGTGAGTGTGAGGCTCCTGCTGTATTAGCTGAACAGATTCTTTCACCAACGGTTCTATGATGACTTGGACAGCAGAGTGATACAAAAGTCAAGCTATTTATCCTCGGTTTTTGCGTCTTGGTTACTTTGGATATCATCTAAGGTTGAAAGCTGCTCTAACTTTATTGTTGTGGGCGAAAGTTGAGCAATGCGCGATCCTACCGTACCATCCTATTTAACGGGAGGCTATAGCCATGATGAAAGCTGAAGATATTATGACCAAGGACGTAGTTACCATTCGCGGTTCGGCAACTGTGGCTGAAGCGGTGGAACTGATGAAAGATAAAAAGCTACGTGCTTTAGTCGTGGATCGCCGCTATGAAAATGATGCCTATGGTATTGTTACCGAGACAGATATTGTCTACAAAATAACAGCTTACGGCAAAGACCCCAAAGCAGTGCGGGTTTACGAAATTATGAGCAAGCCTTGCATTGTTGTCAATCCCGATTTGGGTGTGGAATTTGTAGCGCGGTTGTTTGCCAATACTGGTATCCGCAGAGCACCCGTGATTCAAGGCAAGTTGTTGGGCATTATCTCAATTACTGACATCTTGACAAAAAGCGACTTTGTGGACTCTCCCAAAGGACTTGTGCTTGAGGACAGAATTCAAAAAGCCATTGAAGATGCTCGTGCTATTTGTACAGCCAGAGGTGCTTATTCTAAGGCTTGTGCTGCGGCTTGGGATGAAGTAGAAGAACTCCAAGCAGAAGCAGCTCATCAAAAAGCTGAAAGTATGGTATCAGCTAAAACTTCTTTTGAGGAATACTGTAGGGAAAATCCTCATGCTCCGGAATGTCGGAACTACACTCCTTAAAGACGAATCAATTTTCTTATAAATTAAGTCTGTTCAGACAAGGTAAAAAGTAAAAAGGTATAAGATTTTTACCTTTTACCTTTATTTATCGTCGGGCAACCCGTATCAATAAAAATATACCTGTTCCTAAACCAAGAAAATTTGGTAACCAACCCGCCATAAAGGGAGATACAACATTTGCCTCGCCTAGGGCACTAGTAACAGAACCAAATAAGTAATAAGAAAAAATAACTATAACGCTAATACCAAAACTGGTTCCTCGCCCAGTGCGCTGTGGGATGGTGCCCATCGCTGCGCCCACTAAACCAAAAACTACACACACAAAGGGCAAAGCAATTTTATTTTGAATCCGAATTTTGAGTTTCCGAATTTTTTTATCATCACCGCCGAGGCGTTCGAGTTCCAGTTGTTCTAGAGCTTGGGAGATATTCATCTCATCGTAATCTTTGCTTTTTCCTGCCAAATCAAATGCTGTGCGGGGCAGTTGTAATTGTTGCTTTTCAAATCGGATAATATTGCGATAAGAACTATCAGGAGCAACTAAATAAATTGTACCTTTGTACATATTCCAGGTGTTTTGTAATGGGTTCCATTCACCGGAATCGGCAATAATAATTTGATTAAAACCTTCCTTTTTATCTTGCTGCGAACGATCTATAATTGTCAAACCTTTGAAGCGCTTGCCATCAAATTGGTCGGCATAATATAAGCGGGTGAGAATTTTTTGCTTCTTGCCATCAAGTTGCTTGACTTCCCGCTTTTCTGCATAAAGAAAGTTATCTTGCTTGCTAACTGCTGGCGCTCCCGATTTTAGTGCTTTTTCTAAAGTAACAGTTGCTTGGTATTTTGATGCTGGTGCAATTTGCTCTTGAAACAAAAATGTCACTCCTGTAACCAACAAACTCAACATTACGGCAGTTAACACCATGCGATATACACTCACCCCACAGCCACGCAGAGCAATTAATTCGCTTTCGCTAGAAAGACGACTGTATGTCATCAAAGTAGCTAACAGCGTAGACATGGGGAAGGCTAAAACGATGTAAGTTGGTAGCGTTAATAAAAAAACTTGGACTGCGGTAGCTAGTGGTAGCCCGGATTCTACAACTTTTCGTAATAACTCAAATACAGCGCCAATTGAGACAGCAAGTGATGAGAAGGCACCAACACCAAATAAAAACGGTGGGATCAATTCCTTGGTGAGGTAGCGATCCATGATCGAAAAAGGCAGGAGCGAATTGAGGGTATAAAAAGGCTTATATTTCATTATTAGTTATTAGTCATGAGTTATTAGTCATTAGTCGTTGGTGAACCACTGCGTTGGACGGGTTTCCCGGCTGAAAGCATGTGGTGAACCCGAAGGGTCATTACTCAAAGACAAAAGACAAAGGACAAATGACTAAACCTGGAAGTTATCGCCTAAGTAATATTGTCGAACCAGGGGGTTATTATAAAGTTCTTCAGCAGTACCGGACGCGAGAATTTGCCCCTCGCGCATGATGTAAGCACGGTCTGTGATAGCGAGGGTTTCGCGGACATTGTGATCTGTGATGAGGATACCCATATTGCGATCGCGCAATTTCGCCACAATATGCTGAATTTCCGAAACTGCGATCGGATCAACTCCCGCAAATGGTTCATCTAAAAGTAAAAATTTGGGTCCCGAAGGACCAGCCGCTAAAGCTCTAGCCAATTCTGTCCGGCGTCGCTCACCACCAGAAAGTTGAATTCCTTTACTGTTAGCTACTTTTTCCAAACGCAACTCCCGCAGTAAATTTTGTACTCTCCCTGACCATTCTAATCGTGGCACATTCGTTTGCTCTAGCACTAAAAGAATGTTATCCCGCACACTCAAAGAGCGAAAAATACTTGCTTCCTGCGCTAAATAACCAACGCCCAATCGCGCCCTTTTGTGCATTGGCATCCCAGTAATATTCTGGCTATCTAACCAAACGTTTCCTTGATCGGGTTTTTCTAAACCTGTGGCAATATAAAATGTTGTTGTCTTACCAGCTCCATTGGGTCCGAGCAAACCGACGATTTCCCCTTGGGCAACAGAAATGTTAACGCGATTGACAATAACTCGTTTGCCGTAAGATTTGTGAATGTTTTCTAAAACAATTTTCACAGTTGATGTACCTTAAATGAAGCGATTAATTCCTAATTAGAACGCTTAAAAGGCGGTGTTTTGGGGGCGGGTGCAGCAGATGGTGTGTTGACGTTGGAGTCGTTCACCAAATAGATTGATTCTACCTGGCGATTGTTTTGTGGTAAAGCTACAAATCGTCCTTCGTCAATCAGATATGTAACTTTCTCTGCTCTGATGCTATTAGCACCCTGTTGCAAAATATAAACGTTGCCACTAAAATCGATGCGGCGTTCTTTGCTAAAATATTGAGCTTGGGCAGCTGTTGCCTGAATTTGCCGAGCCGGATAAACCATTTGCACGTTACCACGGGCTGTTACTACTTGCGTTTTGGCGTCGTATTCTTGTGTATCCGACTTAATTTGCAGTGGGCGTCCTTGTTGTGCAGAAGTTTGTGCTGTAGCGCTTTGCTGTTGGATGGGAAAGGCTATAGTTCCCAACACAACTGGTAAGATTAAGACTAATCCAAAGCGACGCATGTGTAATTGAGGCAATTGATACCAGGACATGATAGTAATTTCGGATAAAAGAATTTTGATTTTTACTTTAATTATTTTAAGTGTTTTATTGTAGTAAGCACAAAGCGTGCTTACTACGAAATAAAAAGTAACGCCGTTTTAGTCGTGTCTTGGATAAAATACACAATCTAGAGTAGTTGTAGATTAGGCACTGGTTAAAACTCTTGACGCTTTCTAAAGCTTTATTGTTTCACCGCTACACATATGTTTGTTGCGAAGCTTTGCTAAAAGCCTATAGGGGAGATGGGGGAGATATAGAAATTTCTCCTTTGTCTGCCAGTCCCTAATCCTTAATCCCCTGATTCGTTTACGAGTAAAATCTTGGGCAAGGTTAAGGCATCATCTTCACCTAAGTTCTCAGCGGTAATCTTGTCGGCTCCGGCTTTTTGTAGTGTGCTCAACAATGCCGCACTCTGATATAATAATTGGTCAACATCAATACCGCTGTATGTTGATGGGTAACGTCCCAGGCGATTGCTTCCTTCTCCTAATAAAATTACTGCACCTCGCCAGTTACAATTACTCAAGTGATACAGGGCTACGGCAATTTGCAAAACGCCTTGATAAAAGCTTTTTTCTGGCTCTGATGCTTCGATCCATAGAGCCTCTAAAGTATCGTGACAGGCGTAGAACTGTCCAGAATTGAACTGCTCTACGCCTTGCCAAAACTCGCTGGGGATGCTTTCCATCAACCCATGCTATCGCGAACTTCTTTGATTGTTTCTAAAGAAATTTCTTGCATTTGACCTGCAAACTCGTTATCTGGGGTAAGAAACAGCATACAATGGCATTCTTTGCGTTCTCGCATGGGTACACAAGGACAGTTCCAAAATGTCGCGCTGACTTCAGCTGCTTTGTCTTCGTAGTGACGACAAGGACACAAAGGTGCCCCTAAGTCGTCTTTATGCTTGGCTAGTCCTTCAATAACGACTGCGGTTACAGAGGGTTCAGAACAGAAGTAGGTTCCAGTACGCTTGGCGTATTGTTCGGAAAAATGCCGCATTGCCTCTAAATTTTTATCACTGGATTTTGTGTTAACTTCTGGTCTGATCATAAGAAGAAGCGTCTCATAATTTAAATATTTCTTTGCATTGTACCTCAGCCTTAGTGAGCTATTACTGGGGGTATTTCCCCATTCTTAGGTTTTTAAGTTATGAGATGGCTCCTGGGTTCGGCAAAATCTGCAATATCATCGAAGTTTAAGGCGCAGGCTAGATTCATTAGGATTCACAAATGTTGACAATTAGACATCGACCGCTCTTTTATTATGCGTTGCCCAAAACCCAACAGACTACCAAGTGCTACGTCTCTACATGTTTCCCAACAGATGTCCATTCAAATTTATGATGAACTTAATTGTTTTTGCATCTGGGGTTGCAGTGGGCGATCGCTTTGGATAATAATTCCTGGGTAATCCCAATTTACGGTTGATGTATTTTGCCACAACATCCAACGACTGCCATGATTGAGTCCGGCGATCGCTGGATTTGGAGTCAGCCAAATTAAAGGCGAGGTACTAGGAACTTTTGTGATATTATCTTCTCCTGGATTAGTTGCCGCTAAAGTTTCCAAAACCATCGTTTCGCCTTTGACTAAATCTGTGGCTGCTGTCCAAAGTTGCACTTGCATTTGTTGCCTTTGTGCGTAAAAATACAGCGATGCTGCGGCAATTACTGCTTGTTCAAAGTTTGCTTCTTCCCAGGTTGCAGCGCTATCTAAGGCAATAATAATATCTTGTCCGTTTGTAACTTTTTCTAATTCACGTACCCGTAAATCCCCGTAGCGAGCGCTGCTGCGCCAGTGGATGAGACGAATGGGATCGCCTGTGCGGTAGGGACGAAGCGATCGCGTTAATCCGGCTGTGGCTGTTTGAAATGGTCTACCACGCGGATCGGATGAAGTGCTATTATCTTGCCCTATTTCGTCTACTAGAGGGCAATTGGTCAGGGGTAACACAGTCGGGTAAACGATCGCTTTTGCAGCACATTCATGCTGACGACGACACCAAAACAATCCTAAAGGTACACCTGTAGCTAGTTCGACTGTATGCCAGCGATAAACACCCCTCAGCACAGTTGGGTGATTATATACCCAATTATAACTACTTTGGCTATGAATCGTTTCAATTGGCTGGTGTATTGGCTTGCCCAAAACAATCGGCAAGATATCCTCGACTTGCAGCAAGTTAACAGGCTGTTTTGTGTTGTTGCGAATTTCTAATTGTACCGTAAGTTCATCACCTGCTGAGATTGGGTTAATTAAACGACGTTTGACAACTAAACCGACAAGCGATCGCTGTGGTAAAAAAGCTGCAACAATTAGCAGGGCAAAACTGACCCCGCTAATAACATATAACCAGCCAGCCATCGTATTGATACCAGCGCCAAAAAAACAAATCGCAATTCCCGCTAGTACCCAACCGCTGTGTGTAGGGGCACAAGCGTGGATTTCTAGCCAGTTGATGAAGGGTTTAATGATTTTCATAGTTTCCTTTTTAACCCAACACCACCTAAAATTCACAGTATTTCCGAGTTTTGCTAAAGATAAGCGTAGGGTATCAAAAAGGGTGATAAAGGCGATCGCACTGTGAAAATACTTGTTGTCAAGAGCGATCGCGCAGGTCACAAACAATGGGCATTCCGAAAATTTCTAATTGTATATGATTAAATTATGGAATGTAGGTAGAAGGTAAAAATATGACAATTACTACCAACTTAAAACAACTCTATGAAAGCGATGACAATTTATGGTTAGAAGAAACTATTGAATTATTAAAACAAAAACAGTTTAACCAACTTGATTTAGAAAACTTAATTAAGGAATTAATCAGTTTGGGGAAAAGAGATTTAGCTAAAGTCAAAAGTCTTTTAAGACAAATTATTAT
>CASBQC010000113.1 GCA_949127805.1 Nostocales cyanobacterium PMM_0081 | reverse complement strand
GGGAGAGGGGGGGAACATAACCAAATTATTCCCGAAAATGTCCTCACCAAAGCACCCAGCGCTGAACTCAAACCAGGTCAAGTCGATCAAGATTCCCTACCACCTTACGAGATATTAGACGACATTTTGCAACGCTTAATTCACAATCACCAATCAGCCGCACAAATAGTTGATGGCGGTCACGATGCCCAAATTGTAGACCGAGTAATTCAGATGGTAGCGCTTGCCGAATTTAAGCGACGACAAGCACCCCCCGGCTTAAAAATCACCGATCGCGCTTTCGGTACTGGTTGGAGAATGCCCATCGCTAGCAACTGGTTTTCAGTTAAAAACGCCTACCAGAATAGGTAGAGATAGTTAAAACGTTCAGAAAGGGCAGCTTTGACCTATAGTGATACCACCGTTTCAGTAGCCTGGGTTCCTGCATTGCGGGGGCGAAGATGCAAGGTTATTTCGGTATCGAGGCGTTTGAGGAAAGTAAGAAGTTTCCCTTCGCTGAACCGTTGAAACTCGCCTCGCATCAGATACGATACTTCTGGCTGGGGAATGCCGAGCAGTTTACTAATTTCCCGTTGTTTCAAGTTACGTTGTTTTAACAGGCGAAGTACCGAAATCCCGATCTTGCCTCGCGTGAAAAGTTCCTCTGCATCCTCCAAGCCAAGGTCAGCAAAGACGTTGCCATTGCTTTCTTCAAAAACGGTTTGTTCTGTCATGGTTGTTCCTCTCGCGCAAGTGCGTCTTTATAGCGTTGTTTAATCAGGTCAACGTCAGTCTGTGGGGTTTTAATCCCCTTCTTTGACTTCTTCTGAAAAGCGTGCAGGACATAAATCTTCTCCCCAATCTTCACGGCATAAACCGCCCTGTATGTGTCGGTATCGTAGCGTTTGACAATTTCATACACACCGCTTCCCACCCCTTTAAAAGGCTTGGCATCCAGTGGTGTTTCCCCTGCCTGCACCAGTTGCAACGCGTACCCTACCGCTTTTTGTACTTCTTCAGGAAACTCCCGAATGTTTTTGCGAGAGTCTCCCATCCAAACAAGAGGGCGTAAAGGAACCTCTGGAATGTCCTCACTATCGACCATGATATATGAAATTTCCTATAAAAACAAGTCAGCACCATACCATAAAATGTCGCCCGTGCAACCTTATGGTGACTTTTAACAGTGACCAGTGACCAGTGAACAGTGATGTATTTATCTTGGGTTAAAGGAAGCGACTTCTCACAAGTGGTAGGTAACAGGTAGGGGTCAAATCCCCTACCTGTTACTGTGGTCACTGGTAACTGATAACTGATAACTGATTTAAGTGGACGTGTTTGACGGCGATGAGTGATGCGGAGGCGTTGCTGAATTGCAGTATAATGTCAGGTTCGATTAAAACATGTTAATTTTGGGAATGGGATGGTTGATTACTCCGTACGAGTGCCACCACAGCTTGAACTAACTCTTCTGGATCAAGGGGCTTTGTAACGTGCCGTTGAAAGCCACTGGTTATGGCTCTCTGGTGATCATCTTCTCTTGCATAAGCAGTCAAAGCGATCGCCGGAATCTGTCCGCCTTTTTCGGGGGTTAAAGTTCGGATTTGTTTGATTAGGGAATAGCCATCGACTTCGGGCATCCCAATATCACTGACTAACACATCGGGTTGGAAGGATTCCAGGTTTGCCAACACTTCTGCCGCAGAGTCAACGGTGAGGACTTCGGCTCCGTATTGAGCAAGCAATACAGTTAATAGCTCACGAGCATCGGGGTCATCATCAACTGTGAGGACTCGAATCCCCGTGAGATCCAGTGCTTGTTGTGGCAAATCATCTGTCTGCTTAATTTCCGGTTCAACATTCAGCAGTGGCAAACAGACTGTAAAGATGGCTCCTAACCCTTCACCAGGACTGTCAGCCGTGATGATGCCACCGTGAGCTTCAACCAACTGACGGACGATCGCCAACCCCAATCCTAACCCTCCATACTTACGAGTAATGGAAACATCTTCCTGACGGAATGATTCAAAAATATGCGGCAGAAAGTCAGGGTTAATGCCAATGCCAGTGTCACTGACGATAATGTATGCTTGATCATCGACTCGCTGTAGTCGGATTTCTACCCGTCCTTCCTTGGGGGTAAACTTGATAGCGTTGGAAAGTAAATTCCAAACGATCTGTTGAAGGCGGTTAGAATCTCCAGAAACTTGCCCAATATTCGACAGTACCGGATGTAACACAATTGATTTGGCAAAGGCTGCTGTACTTACCGTGTCGATCGCAGATTCAATGACAAATGCCAGATTGACAGGAGCAGCATCCATGCTGAGTTTACCACGCAAAATCTTGGCAACATCAAGTAAGTCATCAATCAGTTGAGTTTGTAGTTTAGCGTTGCGTTCAATAGTGGCTAAGGCTTCAGCCGTTTTGATTTCATCAAATTTGCGGGTTTGCAGCAATTTTGTCCAGCCGAGAATGGGGTTGAGAGGCGATCGCAATTCGTGGGAAAGAACGGCAAGAAACTCATCTTTGATGCGGTTAGCGCGTTCGGCTTCTGCTCTGGCTAATTGCTCCTGTTCCAATAGTTGCTTATGATCGGTGATGTCAAGAGCCGCTAGAATGGCGTAGATCGGTCTGCCAGGTGGGTTTGAACGGTCAAAGAAAACCTGTTTGCGAACGCTCAACCACCGCACCTTGCCGTCTGCCCAAACCACGCGATGGTGGCGGGCAAACCAACCGGAACCAGCAGGGTCTAAAACCTGCTCAATTATTTGAGCAAGTTCGGACTGTTCTTCTGGATGAAATGTTGCGTGGATACGCTCACGGGAGACAACTAATTCATGGATGGGCAAACCGTATAAAGCGGCTGTTTCCGGCGAAAGTTTGACCGTATTCGATGCGTAATCAAATCTGGCAAGTGCAAAACCTGCAATTTGCATCCCCAATTGCAACTGTTCTTCCGATTCGTATAAGTATTGTTGATTTTGTTTGCGATCGCTGATATCTTCAGCAATGCCCGCAAACCGATAAATCTCTCCTGCTTCATCTCGAAGCCCAAAGCAGCGATCTCTTACCCAGCGAATACTACCATCGGGTAAAATAATGCGGTATTCTTCATCAAATCGACCTGCGGCTGCTTTTTCTTGAAATGCTCTGCCAGTCGATTCTCGATCCTCTGGGTGAATACGATCTACCCAACTTTGTTGACCTTCATACAATTCCTGTGGATTCAATCCCCAGAGTCGTTCGTAGGCAGGACTGACATAGCTGACTCGGTTTTCCGGCACCTCTGTGATCCAGAACACCGCATCAATATTTTCTGCCAACTGCCGGAAACGTTCCTCACTATCCCGCAGAGCTTCGGTTGACCGTTTGCGTTCGGTGATATCTAAATCAACACCTGCCATCTGCATCGGTTGCCCCTGTTGGTCGTAGAACACTTTGCCCTGGCTCAATGCCCACCGAATCGTCCCGTTGGGATATACTACCCGAAATTCAATGTTATAGTTTTCTTTGGTGGCGATCGCATGATCGATGGCTGCTAGCACGCGATCGCGATCGTCAAGGTGCAACCGCGCTACAAACATATCGAGTGAGCCGTCAAATTCTCCTGGTTGCACTCCAAATAAGGCTTCCAGGTTCTCCGACCAAGTAATTTTTCCCGTCTGGATATTCCAGTTCCACGTTCCCATACGAGAGGCTGAGAGTGCCAATTGCAGCCGTTGTTCGCTCTCCCACAATTTTGCTTCTACCTGTTTGCGTTCCTGTAGTTCTTGCTGTGCCTGTTGATACAGTTCTGCCTGTCGCAACGCGATACTCACCTGGATTGCTAGTTCTTTGAGCAAGTCAATTTCTAAGGGCTGCCAAAATCGAGGGGAAGCACAGTGATGAGCAATTAGCAATCCCCATAACTCCTTGTCTTGGAGAATTGGCACGACCAGATTTGCTTTGACTTGAAACTCAGCCAACAATTCAACGTGGCATGGGTCAATACTGCTATCTTGAATATCAAATATTGCGGTTACGTAACCCTGACGATAGCGTTTGATATAATTCTTGACAAAGGCGGGATCGTAGTTTACAGATTCTGATGGATTGTATGCGAGATAGTTCTTTGCAAGGCAGGGATCATAGATACTGGTTAATTGGAGCGATCGCCACTCTGCCCCAACCGATTCTGCGACTACTGTACCATCCCCGTCAGGTTTTAACTCAAAAGCCAGGACGCGATCGGTCTGGAGAAACTGCCGCACCTCAGTTACAGTCGTTTGCAGAATTTCTTGCAAATCGAAGGTTTGATGGATCTTCCGGGTAATATGTGAGACTAACCGCTCTCGTTCGATGCGGTGTTGTAGTTGGGTGCGTAGCTGCACTGTTTCAATTGCCCCATTCACTGCTATTTGCAGCCTTTCTGGGGTAATTTGCTCTTTCACAAGATAATCTTGTGCACCCGCTTTCATCGCCTGAACTGCGATCGCCTGATTGCCCTGTCCTGTTATCATAATTACAGGTAAGCAGGGTTGCTGTGTGGAGGATTGTAACTGAGCCAGAAATTCTAGTCCATCTAAGTCAGGCAATCGATAATCAAGTAAAATGGCATCTGCCTGGTGTTGAAGCCAAAGTTCTAGTGCTTCCCGTCCCAAGGTTGCTTCTAGAAATGTATAGGAATACTGGCGATCGCACAATAAATACCGCCGATAGAGTTCTCGGTCTTCTGGCGAGTCATCTACAATTAAGACAATGCGCGATCTTTGATTCATAACTACTCCTTCGGCAAATCTTGCAGTGTCTTCACTTCAAACCAATACTCTACCAGGATTTGAATATCTCGTTTGAGTTGAGCAAAATTGATCGGCTTAACGATATAGCTCTTAACTATGTATCGACAGCATACTTCGATATTTTTAAATAAATATTGTTAGACAACGACCTAAATCATATTCAGGTTATCATCTTCTTTGATCCGGCGCAACACTTTCCCCCCATCACTTCCAGGGGTGACATCAGCGAGGCTGTCATAAGCTTGCACTTATTTTTTTAGCCTAAAATTCTGATGGCTAGGTTAGAAAAAGCTGTGTCAATTTAATTGCCATCTGGTAGAAAAAACGTAGAGACGTAGCACTTGGTAGTCTCTACAGGTCTAAAATCAGTCCCAAAAATCGTTAACACCAAGCGTATTTTCACTGAACTTCCCCGTTGTTTGGTCAAAATTTTCCTCTCTTGCTTGACAAAAGTCTCAAAAAATGTGTTAATTTATATAGTACTCCAGTACTATATAATCCAACCGAGGAAAATGCACCTCAAATGAAGCTTTTCTTATCTACGCACATATTCTGCAATTTTCGACTTTGCTAGTAATGTTTTTTTGGCAAAATAGCCAGAAATATCTAAAAAAGCAAGCATGTCAGTTTTTCAAACCAAAGTCATCACCTATTAACTTGTTCTCAATTAACCTGTTTGCAAACATAGCTTTAATTTTCTTTTCTCATCAAAAATACTGGAATTAAACTTTCAGTAATTTCACGGAGTTAAAAACGCTGATTTCAAGGCTAATGTGATGTCTGCGTAGAGAAAGTATGGCTTGCAAAAAGAGTAAACCATTGCATATAGGAGTCAAGTATGAGCATAGCAGTCAAAGACAGCAAACAACAACTAATGCAAGCATTTCAGCAAATTATTGTTGATCGGAAAAAACTAGAAACTAAAATAGCAACCAAACAAGAAGAAGCAGAAAAAGCGAAAAATAAGGAAACACTCGAAGCCGCTTCTACCTATACAGTTGATAATATTGTCAAAGGTTTAGCTGATTTGCAATTGGAGTTTGGCAGCATAGTCAATCAACTATCTGAAAAGTTAGCTACACAGAACTCTAAGTTAGATGAACTGAATCGAGCTAGAGAAATTGCCACTCAAAATTTGCAAGAACTTCAGCAAATTAGAATTGTTGCAGATGCCTTAGATATTTTAACTCAAGAACATCGAGAAAAGTTAAAAACCCTTGAAGAAGATATTGCCAGGAAGCGAGAAGCATTAGAAAAAGAAATTGCCCAAAAGCGTAAAGAATGGCAAAAAGAACAAACAGAGTATGAAGAAGCGCTACAAGCATACAACGAATCATTAGCCAAACAACGCTCTTTAGAAACAGACGAATATCAATATAAGTTAGAAACTACTCGCAAGCTTAACACAGACGCTTACGAAGCGATAAAGCGTGATTCAGAAAGAGAAATCCAAGAAAACACGCAACACAAACAAAAAGATTGGGCAGAACGAGAAAAAATCCTCAAACAACGTCAACCTTTATTTACAGAATATCAACAGAAAATTACAACTTATCCTAACGAAATGGAAGAAGCAATTAAGAAAGCTAGAGAAGAAGCAATTAAAGAAACAAGTCAAAAGGCTAAGGTTGAGGCTGATTTGTTGGAAAAAGATTGGGAATCTACCAAACAAAGCTATGAAGCTAAAGTTCAATCTTTGGAACAAACAATTCAGAAGCAAGTTGAACAGATAGAGGGTATTTCTGCTCAACTACAAACTGCATTGAAACAAGCACAAGATTTGGCAATGAGAGCTTTTGACGGTTCGACAAAATAGCTTCGTTTCCAGGCTCTACGGACGAGAGGATGCCCATCAATACGGTTCGGATAAGAATATTCGATAAATCAAAAACCTTGTAGAGACGCGATATATCGCGTCTCTACATGCCGAAATCAATACCAAAGATCCTTAACTGAACCGTATTGCACTATACATGATTTTTACTTTTCAATTAATGGAGGTTTGTGATGACAGCTAGAAAACCAAATGAGAAAAATACCAAAGTCGAAATTCTTCAAGCATATGAAGAATTAGCAAAAGAGAAAGCAGCACTACAATCGCAAATTGACCAAGTACAGAAAGGCAGTCAATCTGCCACACTAGAAAAACCTAAATTGGAACCAAAAACAGCTATGAATCAGTCATCTAACGTTCAGCAAAAGATGAATTATACTATTGAAAATTTGGCAATTATTCAGTTGGGTTTTGGTAGTGCTGCAAGCGAGTTGTCTGAACAACTCACCAACCAAGCTTTCAAATTAGCAGAAATCAGGGAAGCTGTAGATAAGGAAGTTGAAGAATTAAAACAGTTACATAATTTGGAAGTTTCCGAAGATATATTAGATACGCTTGTCAAATCCTATGAAGATAATGCTAAGGCTTATCAAGAGGAGTTTAGCCAGCGTTATGAAGAGTTATCTCAAGAAATATTAGAGGAAAGAAATACTTGGACTAAAGAACAAGAAGAATACAAAGCAACGACAAAAGAACGAAATGAAAACATTCATAAAACTCGTCAAAGAGAAGCGTCAGAATATAAGTATGATTTAGAACTGCAACGCAAACTAGAGACAGATGAACATGAACAACGGCAAAAAGGTTTATATAAAGAGTTGGAAGAGGTACAACAAGAAATAAATAAACAATGGAGCGAAAAAGAGAAAGAAATTTCTGAACGAGAAAAACAATTTGAAGAAACCAAAGCTAAGGTAGAAGCATTTCCTAAAGAAAAAGAAGCGGCAATTAAGAAAGCGGCAGAAGAAGGCAAAGGTATTGCTTACTATCAAGCTAAGATAAAATCAGATTTATACGCTAAAGATGTAGAAGGACAAAAACGCTTTTACGAACAAAGACTGCAATCTTTAGAACAGACAATATCTAATCAAGATTCTCGAATTATAAATCTCGCGAAACAACTTGACTCTGCTCTCAAACAAGTTCAAGATTTGGCAGTTAAAGCTATTGAAGGTTCGGCAAATGTCAATTCATATCAAGCGATAAAAGAAATTGCTTTGGAACAAGCAAAAACTCAAGCGAAAAATAAGTAATTTTATAAAGTAGTAAAAATCAATTACTAGTTTATAACTTTAATATAGCGGTTCTCATTTGAATCACATACATGTTCAAAAAATAAATGTAGAGACGTAGCACTGCTACGTCTCTACACCACGTATTGCACACAACCGAGAAGCGCTATAATCTCGTAGTGAGGACTTCAGTACTCAAATGAAAGGACTGAAGTCCTTACTACTTGTTTAAAAAAGAAAATAGAGACGCATTTATTTTTACGTCTCTACCCAGAGGAAACCCATTATATTTAAAAGTTAAAAAATAATAAATTACAACATAAACTTCTCTGCAAGCAATTTGATAGATGTTATTCAAGTTGAATTATAGTGTTTCATCCAGTTTTTTCGGCTGCGGTTTGGTATCGATTTGCTTGTTAGATAGGCATCTAGTAGCACCATTCTCAGTTTTTATTGGTTTGCCATTATTAGGCACTTTTAGACGAGTCATAACAAGATATCCGATTGTGAACTCTCTACTACTTGGGATACAAGTCAGTAAGTTACTGTTCCGGAAAATATAGAAAAAAATCGGCTTGGAGCGGAAAAAAAGATTATGCGTTATCCAAAACCCTTGATTAGACGTAGCAGTGCTACGTCTCTACTTTTCTTGCAAACAGGGGATTTCACGCAAAGGCAGAAAAATCGAGATTGGGGGGAATATCTTGAATACGTCCAGGTCCGATCGCTTGTAATGCTTCTTTTAAAGAAATATCACCAGTATACAACGCCTTGCCGACAATCACACCAGTTACACCTTGAGATTCCAACGCAAGCAAACTTAACAAATCTGTGACAGAACTAACGCCACCAGAAGCGATAATCGGTAGAGAAGTAACCGCAGCAAGTTCTCGCAAAGCGTCTAAATTCGGTCCCGACAATGTACCGTCACGGTGGATATCTGTGTAGATAATCGCTGCTGCTCCTAATTCTTGCATTTGTACGGCTAGTTGTGTAGCTAAAACTTCTGAAGTTTCTAACCAACCACGAGTTGCGACTAGTCCGTTACGTGCATCAATACCGATAATAATTTGTTCGGGAAATTCTTGGCAGAGTTGTTGTACTAACTCAGGTTGTTCTACAGCGACGGTTCCCAAAATTGCCCGCTGCACACCTATGTTGAATAATTGTTGCACACTTTGGCGATCGCGCAAACCTCCACCAACTTGAATTGGCACTGATACTCTCGAAGCGATCGCTTCAATTGCCTCTAAATTAACTATTTTACCTGCTTTTGCGCCATCCAAATCAACAACGTGCAGCCTGGTTGCACCCTCATCAACCCACTGTTTGGCAACATCAGCCGGATTTTCATTAAAAACTTGCGACTGCGAATAGTCTCCTTGATAAAGTCGCACACAATGACCTTCTAGTAAATCAATCGCGGGAATTACATCCATAATTGTTGGTTGATGGTTGATAGTTGATAGTTGTTGGTTGATAGTTGATAGTTGATAGTTTAGGACTTACGCAAAATCTCTCTAAAACTCTCATTCCTCTGTGCCCTCTGTGCCTCTGCGGTTCGTTTTTCCGTTAGTTTGTGCGTAAGTCCTATAGTTGATGAAATTCCTCCTTGTCCCCTTGTTTCCTTGTCCCTACTCCCTACTCCCTTTCATCACCGCTTGCCGAAAACCTAACACAATTAATATATTAGAAAGCGTTAAAAAAGCTTCTGCACCCCCGTGCAAAAAATCAACATTTGCTAAAGATTTACCATAATGTACTTGGGCATAAATCGCTACCGGAATGGTGACTCCAACAAAGACCAAAGTGCCGTAAAATCCATAAAGTGCCAAACGTGGCATTTGCTCAGAACGTCTAATAAACCACAAAAATCCCAAGTAGGGAAACAGTGATAGCGCAAATAAAGTTTCTTTTGAAATCATCGGTTTTAAGTAGAGACGCGATGAATCGCGTCTGTTATGAATATTAAAAAATCACAACTTTGATGTCATAGTTTCTTGAGAATCTACTTCTACAGGCTTTTCCGATTTAGTGGAACGCCAAATCAACACCGCAGCTGCCCAAAGTGTAAAATTACCAATTAAGGTCATGGCAGCTTGCAGCGTTACCAACCATTCTAAAGATTCGGCATTATCAAAATAATGCCAGGTGCAAGCACACATAGCGCTAATCAAAGCTGGTAACATGGCAAAAGACAATGTTCCCCAAGTACGGTTGCCAGTAACTTCACCGTAAGTCCAGATTAACCAAATAGCGGCAATCCACTCAATAACGCTAGAAACATGAATAATCCAGGTGGGAATCGAAAGAGCGTGCATACAGTTAAAAGTTAGAAGTTGTAGAGACGCGATTCATCGCGTCTATAAAAGGTAAAATCCAAAATGTCTAAGATGCGGGTGTTGTTATCTGGGTATTACGGTAAGGGAAACGGTGGTGATGAAGCTTTATTAGCAACGCTTCTACAAATGCTACCAGAACATGTCACGCCTGTGGTTCTCTCTGGGAATCCACAAGAGACACGCGATCGCTATTTGGTTGAGTCAAGCGATCGAATGGCACCGTTATCTGTAATTCAAGCTTTGCGCTCCAGCGATGCTTTTATCTGGGGTGGTGGCAGTTTAATTCAAGATGCGACCAGTGCCATTAGCCCATTTTACTACGGTTCTTTGATGGCATTAGCACAAAAAATGAACTTGAAAACTATTGCTTGGGCACAAGGAATTGGTCCGTTAAAGCGTTCTTTGACTCGTTCTTTGGCGCGGAACACCTATTCTAATTGTACCAAAGTTAGTGTACGCGATCGCGCTTCGGCTGGTTTATTATCTGATTGGCAAATACCTTTTATTCTCGCACCCGATCCGGTTTGGGCATTGGAAAGTAAGCCAGTACCCGGACTTTGGGATTTACCTGCGCCGAGAGTTGCCGTCACATTGCGATCGCATCCCCAATTGACACAAACACGCCTTGCTAATTTAACTCGTGCTTTGGTTGATTTCCAAAAAGCTACGCAAACATTTATTTTACTGCTGCCTTTTCAAAAAAGCGAAGATTTAAGTATTGCCGAAGCTATTCAACCGCAGCTAGCAGATGTCAGCAAAATTATGTGTCTGGAAGATCCGCAACTTTTAAAAGGTGTGTATCGTGGTGTAGAAATGGTAATTGGGATGCGTTTGCACAGCTTGATTATGGCAGCTAGTGAAGGCTGTCGCTGTTTTGCTCTCTCGTATGACCCCAAAGTTAACCGTTTGATGGAAGATTTAGATATGCCTGGTTGGGATTTATCGAGTTTACCAGATGATGCCAACTTGATTGGAAAAACTTGGATGGAACATTACGCAAATGGAGATCCATTGTCACCAGAAAAAATTCAGTTTTTAGTAGATAGAGCGCTCATACATCGTGAAGTATTAAGTCAAGCACTTGCTTAAACGACAGTCAAGCATTAGTAGAGAAAATTAAGTTTTTGCTAAGAGGATGTTTGAAAAGTCGGAAAAAGTGTAAAAAAGCTCTCTCAGTATAAGCTGTGAATAGATAATAAACAGCACCGAGAGAGTAGACCTCTTGCAAAAATGCTTAAACCGGAGAATTCCCAATATTGAGACATTAGAAAAAGAGATTTTCAGTTGGGAGTGCGATCGCAATCAAAATCAAGTTTGTGCTAATTGGCGTTTTCGTACATCAGACGCTAGAATTCGACTTTCACGAGTCTATCCAACCCATCAAAATTAATGACACGAACTACAGGACTGAAAGGGACAGGCGAACGAGAACCCAGTCCAATCATCTGTAATTATTGTGACATGTGTTTGATCAGGTGCAAGATGTAAGTATAATTGAGTAGAGGTGCGTTGATCTGGTTTCTTTATGTAAGTGATTACTCCGGATTAGCCAGTGTAGGGCTTAAACAACAAGTTTTAAGTTCTGGTAATCAGGTGATTGAGGAGTCGTGGATATGACTGAAACGTTTAATCATGGCTATGCGTTATTGATTGGGGTCGGTGAGTCTGCCTACTCGAAATTGTCCCTTCCGGTTACTGTAAAAGATACTCAAGCCTTATATGCTGCTCTGGTTGACCCTAATCTGTGTGCCTATCCTGACAATGAAGATCACATTCGGGTGTTGAATGATAAGAAGGCAACTCGTTCTGCGATTTTGGAGGGTTTGAATTGGCTAAAAACAAAAGCGGAAGCTGATTCAGAAGCTACCGTATTGGTCTATTACTCTGGACATGGGTGGTTGGAAACATCTAGCAATAATTACTACTTATTGCAACACGACATCGAACCATTTAATATGTCGGGTTCTGCCTTGTCATCTGAAGACTTTACCAATGCCTTACGGGAAATAAAACCTGACAGATTACTAGTCATCTTAGATTGTTGTCACGCCGCAGGGATGGCAACTTCTAAGGAGGGTAAAGCTGCTGCTCCTTCCAATCTGCCACAGGGATTTGCAGAAGTGGCACCTTCGGAATCTAAAGGCTTCGTTGATGCTTTGAAGCAGGGAGAAGGCAGGGTTGTATTTACCTCATCTAAGGGTGAGCAACAATCTTGGATTAAGGATGAGTCTAGCAGCATTTATACTTACCACCTACTTGAGGCATTGCAAGGGGCAGACAATAAGCCAGGAGATACTGAGGTGCGAGTTTCAAACCTGATGCACTATTTAGGCAAAGCAGTGCCCGAAAGCGCTAAACAGCTTTGCAATGCTGAACAGAACCCTTGGTTTGACATGGGAACTGAAGACTTTATCATTGCTAAACTTCGGGGTGGTAAAGGTTTACCTAGTAGAGGTTGGGAAGAAGTAAAGCCTCAAGCTGTAGAGAAAATTAATCAAATTGCCCAGGTGATCCATCAGCATGGAAAGTATATAACAAATATCCAGAGAGCTGAGGGAATTCACATTGGCGATAGTATCGGGAAGTAATAAGTAGTTATTCATTCTAATATCTGATTTCATGAATCCAGGAGAGAAAGGTATGGACGAACAGATCCAACATATTCCAAGCACCCAGTTATTGAATGTTTCGCCAGTTTCAGACATTAATCAATATGTTGGATTACTAAGTCAAGCAATAAATTTATCTTCTGAGATCATAGAGTACAACAGAGTTGTAAAAGAGTACGAAATAATTGCAGTTCAGGAAGAAACAAAAAGACTTGAAATTATAACAACATCCACCAAGGAAATGGCTGAAGTCTCGCGTCAATTAGATATGCTTGAGAAGGATTTACTGGCTGATATAGATAGACTAAAAGTTTTTGTTGAAGGAACAATGGATGCTGTGCAAGAGCTTATAGGAAAGGGACAATATGAATTTGCTGATAAGTTTCATGAGCGAGTAGCTGACAGGCTGGAAGGGAGAGTAAGTCTAGTTATGAATAAGTTAAATCAAGTAAATTCTGGGAATCCGAGCTTTAAAATTGAGTAGAATAAATAATTTTATTTTTTATATTTTGGGCTGGAATTATCTCCAAATAAGTTGTTATAGCTGAAAGGAATGGCGTTCTTAAAATCAAGAATATTAGCTTTGCTGTAGAGAATTTGGAGTGAGTAAAAATGAGGGTATTATTAACATATTTCGGCTTGTTTATATTAGCAATTATTTTGTTGATATGCCTTATTGGAAGCTTGCTTGGCTCTTCTTCAGCTTTTTTCTGGGCTATATTCACGTCGGCAATAATCGCTTTAATTCTATATTCAGAAAATCAGAGAAAGAAAGCTGAAAAGAAACGTCGAGAAGAAACACGCCAAAAAGCGATCGCCGAAGCACAAGAAAGAGCGATTGTTGATCGCCAAAGAGCACTTGTTGAAGCACGAAACCGTTCTAACATTTTCACTTTTAATCCTTCTACTGATTTAGAAAATCTTAGTGACTATGCCCAGAAAAAAAATCCTGTTCGGTGGGCGGCAGCTATCCAGAAGCGTTATGAGGTAGCAAAATCAGCACTTGACGATTCGGTAATGGTTGTTAACGATGATGTAGACCAGCTTCGTGTCTATCGAGAAAAGTTATATAAGGGCGTAATGAAAGATTACGAGACAGCTATTCGACCATTTAAGGAAAAGCTTGCCCTTATAGAAGATAAGATACCCAAACCAAAGGAACTTAAGGTAGCAGAGAATTACACTTTCCCTGCATCAATGCAGCCCATACACATACGGGAATCGTTGTATGAACCGATAAGTGATTCGATGTCTTCTATGCGTATCTCGTCACAGCAGATCGGAAAGATCATTTCAGATATTTTAAATCGTGGCGGTTTTTCTAATACCAATAATGTGATGCAAGTTGGCTTTCTGGGCTTGATATTTGGAATTAAGTTGGCTATTGGTCTAGTCAACCAGAGGAAGGAAGTAGCCAGGCAACTTACTGAAGTGCAAAAGTTAGAAGCGGATGTAGATAAGTATTGTGTTCAGATGGCAGGAACAATTAAAGGCTTGGGATTAGCTGCCTCTGAAATTGGGTATCTGCGACAGTTACACGATAAACATGTTGATTACATGATGCAATATTATGACACCGTAAAAGAACTTTCGGAACAGGGTAAATTGCTAGAGCATTTAGAAGATAATGAAATTAAAGCTGTCGAGTCATTTTATATGGGAGGTAAGCAACTGGCTCGTCTGATGCGGGTAGATGTTATGAAATCTATAAGCTAGAGTTAAATTCACTCGTAATTACCCTGATAAACCATTTCTACAAATGTAATCTCAATTTCTGTAGGTTATCTAGAAAGTGCGAAGTTCTGCTAAACATCCACAGTATAGAGGAGGATGAATTAAATGCCTGCCAAAAATCTTTATAGGAAATAATGTCAGCAGATATCATCATTACTTCATAGACTTCTTGAACATCTAGGTTTGCCTTGATATATTGGCTATAGTGTTTAATGAATTGTGATAAAGCCGGGTTGGCATTTTCGTTTTCGTCCCTAATGATTATCTTATTTAGAGTGTTTACTGCAAGACTACGAAAAGAGGTATGAGAGGGGGCTTTTATTAAAAACTGAAATATTGCATGAATTGCTGTCTCATCTCCAATACCAATGTTCTCCAAATTTTCCAGTGCCATCAAATAGATGTCATAATTATTCTTAGTTCTCAGCATACGTATAAATTCTTGAATTGCTGTCTCATTGCCAATTCCAATACTACTCAACATATCGACTGCTTCTATATACATTGGCGTTTTAATATTAGGATGTTCGAGCTTAGTTGTTTCTACTATTTGCACTAGTGGGTAAATTAAATCCTCATAGTTTGAGGTAGTTTTGTACAACCCTTTGACTGCCAACCACCTATTACGTTCATCTTGAGTCGTCTCTAATACATCCACTAGCGCTCGAATTGCAGTTTCATTTCCAGAAGCAATTTCACTTAAATTGCAAGCTGCTATCGTTCGTAAGGATTCATATTCATTTCTATTCTCAAGTGTTTCTACTAACCATACCAATGACTGAATTGCCGTCTCATTACCTGGATCAATTTTGCCTAAGCCGTAAGCAGCGACCCGATAAGTATGATCATACTCAGTTGTTTCGACTATATGCACCAGTGTCTTAATTGCCGTCTCATTACCTGGTTCAATTTTACCCAATGCTTTAGCTGCATACCAACGGACATTTTCATCTTGAGCTTCTTCGATCAACTGTAGTAGGGACTGAATGGCAATCTCATTACCTGTGCCAATTTTGCCCAAGCTATCGGCTACATACCATGATCGAGAAGGAACATTTTGGTCTTCAGTCATTTTCATGACTTGTACCAATGACCGAATTGCCATTTCATTACCTATGCCAATTTGATTCAAGGTGAAAGTCGCGCTCCGGCAGATATTCTCGTCATGAGTTTCTTCTATCAACCTTACCATTACTTGAATTACAGTTTCATTTCCCAGACCGATTTTGCCTAAGCTGTCAAATGCTAGAAAGTGAATTTCTTGCTCTTGAGGATTTCTCAAAATTTGTAGTAGTTCTGCAATCGCAGTCTCATTACCTATACCAATTTTGCCAAGACATTGTACTGCAATAAAACGGATATGTCCTGTGAGAGATTTGCTCCAGGATCTATTATCTATGAAAGTCGATTTATCTTGGGTAATTTCTAGAACTTCTAGAAACCGCATTAATGATTGAATCGCAGTTTCATGCCAAGACTTAGTGGGTGCAAGTATGGATTTACCCTGTGTAACTTCTAGAAGCCATGTTAGTGATTGAATCGCAGTCTCATCACCATTAGAAGTCTTTCCTAGACTCTCTACTGTATTCTTGACAGCATCATAATCTCGGGTTGTTTTTAGTATCCATTCTAATGTTTGAATCGCATTTTTATTGTTTTCCCCAATTACTCCCAAGCTCTTAACTGCTTCTGCGCGAATACCTCTGATTCTAGATTTTCTTTCTCCAGTATTTTCCAGTAAATATTTAATAGCTCGAATCGCATTTTCTTTGTCTGGGACAAGCTTCCCTAAACTTTCAGCCGCCTCCTGATAAGTATATAAATTACGATTGAAGTTTAACTCTTGTCTGCATATTTGAATCAGTCTCTGTGGGATTGTGTTACTGGAGGCAGATAAAGTAGACTCAAGTTTTCTCAACAGAGACATTAGAGCCTGAATCATCTTTTGAGAGTCTGTATTTTTGAAAATCCCCTCTGCATACTTTTTTCTGACTGTCACTCTTCCGGGATTTATAAGAGAAATCCAATACCGTAATATAAAATTAAAATTACCGAACTTCCAATGTAGTAATTGCTGGATGATTTGATCCGAAAAGGAACAGTCTCTAAATTCCGAAATCCCTATGGCTGCCAAAAGAAAAGTTCGATCGCTATAGAATCCACCACAGCTATCCCTAAAGGTTATCAGAGATTTAATCAACGCTTCCTTTTTGGGCGTTAGCGTTTCATCTTTACGTCCTAGCCACAAAAGAAATACTTGTCTCCATTGAGGTTCAAAAATTCGATATATGGCTTCCTTAGATATAGGATTTTTTGGAATAGGGTTGAAGAAAAACTTATTATCACTAATACCAAGAGCAGCAAAATACTCTTCAAAAGTTGGATGAAAGAAGGCATAAACTTTTTGTTCTGGATCATCAGCATCCACACCAACTTGATTTAACCAACCAATTTCCAGCGCCAAGTCGAGTAGTGTTTTTTGTCCTTGTGATAGTGGTTTATCCAAGTGGCGGCAAACAAAGTCGTGACGCAATCGAAATCGAGCCTGTTGTCGATTATTAGTATCATCAATTGCTTGCCGAGATAATTCTGCTAATGCTTGGCTCAGAGACTCTCTTTGTATGGATGTTGTTGGAAACTGTTCCTGCTTCCATTCATAAAATCGGTCTATAGATTTTTGATACAGTTCTGCTTGAGTTTCGGGTAGTTTCCCTTGTTGTAGATACCAACTAAAACATAAGAGAGTCAATCGTAATGGATTTTTAACCAAATCTCGAATTCGTTCTCTCCCTGGTTCTTTCAATGCAGAACATAGCGCCTGCCCTAAATCTTTCTTTCTTCGTGGTGCAAACCATTGTTGAATAAATTGCTCTACTTGTGCGGGATAAGAAAAATCTAAAGTGCGATACGTATCAAAACCAGCTAAGGTATTGTAATTTCCATCCCATAGATTTAACCGACAGGTCAAAATCAAGCGTGCCTGCCGCAACCATCCTCCCTCCTGAATTTGACGTTGAATTTCACTCAATGAATTTCCAGGAGACTGCATTTCATCCAAACCATCTAGCAGTAGCCAGACTCGCCCCTGCTTAAATTGATCTGCAAAGTTGCGTTTATCTGCTATGGAACTTTCCACTCCCCCTGCTTCACGAATGATGCTTTGCAGCCAGTTTTTTTCCAGGTAGCTTTCTAACGTATTACCCTGTAAATCTGCTAACGATATCCAGATAACAATTGATTCCGGAAATTCCGTACATATCCATTTCGCAATTTGTTGAAGAAAAGTAGTTTTTCCTGCCCCTGGCTCACCAATAATCGCAATTCTATTGCCTTGACTTTTTGGGCTTTTTCGCTGTCGTATAACCTGCTCTAAAAATTCCTCATGCTCAAATCGTTGAGTAACTTCTATTTCCTCCACCATGTCAGCATCACGCCCTTCGTCCCCACCTTCTCGGTAGAGTTCCGAACCTCTCTCTGGCAAAACATCCCGCTTTCGGCGTGGGATCTTCTTCCGTTCCAATAATCCTAGTGGAACAAACACCTGCTCAACCTGATAGTTAATATCCTCACCACTTGTCATCGGGTTTGTTGTGAGTTGAAGCTTTTCTTCCAACAACCTACGATGGCTGACTTTTTGCCAGTTGATATCTAGAGGTGGAGAGAGCAGTAAATCCCGAAGAATCTCCTCAAGTACCGACCGATCCCATTGATCTCCAATTGTGATATTTTTGCCTTCACCTATAATGGTGTTGTACTTCCCAATCTGAAATACATACTGAGTAACTTTTTGCCCGTCCTCTGTTTGTCGCCAACATTCTAATGCAGAACTATCTCCCTCAGTCTGCGTGAGAATATTTTCTACGATTGAGAGTATTTCTTTAGGTGTTGTCATGGACAAAGCATTTAAGGAGGAAAGTTATACTTACTTAGGGGTTGCTGAAAAAGTAATGGAAAAGCAATCTTAAGAGTTGACTAGTTATTCAAGCAAGATAAAATATAAGCTTTCATTGCCTAGAAACAGCAAAGGTATAATTTTCAGTTATTTTAGACTGTAAGAAAGTTCTATTTTTGAAAAATAGATACGGCTTATGTGAGTTGGGGTAGCAAAAAAGAAGGGGAAACCGCAAGATAAAGGTAACGATACCAAAACTTGAGGTCTCCCAATGACTATGGTAGACGGTTCAACCCTGTTGACAACAATTTTTGTGCTATTGGATGACTGGTATCAGTAAAAAGGCTATCGTTATGTGCCGTTATTGCCAGGAGCATCACCAAGATTTACCGATAGTGAGATGTTAACGCTGTTGGTAGCAATGGATTTTTTTCCATACCCAGGAGAAGAGCAGTTTTTAGGGTTTATGAGGGCAAACTACTTGAACCTATTTCCGAATGTGTCCATGTTGCCGCTAAAATCACCAGTCATACTCTGCGTATTTTTCTGCGTCAGCGTTTTGGTATTGATATGCTTACTTTTGAACAAGATCCTCTAGCTTCATTCACATAAGGCGTATTAAACTTGTAGGTACACCTTTGGGTTAATTTGTAGCGTTTTAAAACGCAGAGTGTTTATTTAAAATTTCGCTATGATTTGTATTAAGTTAAGTGAATAAACTCGCAACAGGGCAATTGAACCCAGGTAGTAGGGGTGAACTTAGATTGTCACTGCTAAATAAGGTTGCCGCTAACACTAATCTTGCTTGCTCTCGTCGATAAATCTGGATTTGCTGTAACAAGCGATCGACTATCCAATATTCTCGCACACCTTGAGTCGCGTAGAGCTTTAATTTACAGGAGCGTAGACGCAACGCGGCTTGCCGTAAGGCATCGCGTCGTTCATTTTCCTCACCAGGAGAGAGAACCTCAACCACCAATTCTGGTGCAGCAGTTAAATGTCCTGCATCATCTAACACAGATGCTAATCTTTCATTACTGATCCAAACTACATCAGGGATGACATTATCCGCATCGGTAAAAATAATTCCAGCACCTGTTACTGCTTCTCCTAAATTACTTTGGCGTGACCATAATTTCAACTCTGTACAGATATTATCAGCAGTTGTCTGATGTTTCCAGTGTGGTGCGCGTGTCACAAATAATTCACCGTCTACAATCTCGTAGCGATCGCCGTTGTCTGGTAACAACTCCAAATCGGCAGTTGTCCAACGTACTTGGTTAGTTTGGCTCATACAAGCATCCTTTGAATCATATCTTTTAATGTACCAGCCTCAACGAAGGCGATCACACCAGCAATTAACTCAAGATTTATTTAACTTTGCAATTCATCCCCACAATCTTCTACCAGCTTTGCCATTTAATCTCTCGTGAGTATCTTTCAACAAAGCCGGAATATTCAACTTTTCTGGACATTTCGGTAAACAATCACCGCACTCTGTACACTTATTCCCTTTCATTCCAGCAAACCAGTGACCGGCATTTTCAAACATTGCGTAGCGATATTGTCCATAGTCGCTCATATCGTATGCTACATCAAGATTCCGCAAACGCAATACGGACGGTATATTGATATTTTCTGGACAAGGTAAACAAGCATAGCATTGACTGCATTTGTCAGTTGACAAAGCTGTATTTTTATGACTTTCTAAACGTTCAAAAACAGCAATTTCTTCTGATGTTAATTCACCATCAAAATTAGCCGCTTGTATCGGTTCTAGCAATTCGTCGGGGTTTGCTGCTCCCACACTTAGGGTGGTAATGTGAGAATTATTGAGTAAAAAACGATAATTTAGCTCTAAGGGAGAAAACGGAGAACACAAATCTTTGAGAATTTCCGGTGGAGTGTAAAGTTTTCCTCCCTTATCAGCCGGGGAAATGATAAAAACACCCATATCCTTTTGACTAGCTAGCTGAATCGCTGGTGCATTCCGTTGGAAAAAATAGTAATAATGCAGATTGACAAATTCAAATAAATCTGTATTGATAGCTGCAAGAATTACATCAAGGGAACCGTGAGTAGAAAAGCCTACGTGTTTGATGCGGCGATCGCACTTCGCTTCCTGCACTGCTTGCATACAACCATTTTTGGCTTGAACCCAGTCTAAATGCTCACTCGTATTTAAACCATGAATTCCCAGACAATCCACATAATCTAGCTTTAATCGCTCTAGAGATTCATCAATATACCGACGCATCGTATCAGCATCAGGTGTGGGAGGAATTTTGGTAGTGATGTGAAGCTGATTTCTGGATATTTGTCCCGAAATCAGCGCTGCACCAAGATACTCCTCACTGTTGCCATAACCTCTGGCAGTTTCTATATGATTAATTCCTAGAGCGATCGCTTTTTGGATCGTTAAAAGCGCATTTTCCCCAGAAGCCAAGTAGCGCATTGTCCCCAAGGAAAGCACCGAGAGGCACAAATTCGTTTTTCCAAAACGTCGGTATTGCATATTTTAGATCATATCCGGTAAATTACTTACAATGTAAAGACGTTCCGGCGGAACGTCTCTACGACGGATTGCCGGCGGAACGTCTCTACGACGGATTTCTAGCTGTCAGAACCGAAGCGCTTGATCAAATCTTCGGGACGGAGATTGGAAATAAATTCGCGAAACGCTTGCTGTTCGGCTTCATCAGCATCGCGATCCACGGGGATGGAAGCATCAGCGATTACTTCTTCCATAACCCAGATAGGAGCGTTGGTGCGGATAGCGACGGCGATCGCATCGCTGGGACGCGCATCAATTTCTTTTTTAACATCGCCTTGCTGGACAATCAAAGCTGCATAAAATGTATCCTTTTGTAACGAATGGATAATAACTTTCTCTAAAGTCATATTCCATAGTTCTAGAATATTCACTATCAAATCGTGGGTTAAGGGTCTGGGAGGCTTTTGGTTCTCCAGCGCACCCATAATTGCCCTAGCCTGTTCTTGACCAATGTAAATTGGCAAAGCGCGGCGATCTGAAGCATCTTTCAAAAGTACAATTGGGCTGCGGGTTATAGCATCTAATGCTATGCCAGCGACTTTCATTTCAATCATTGGCGAAGCCTCTACAATCTTTTGAGCGCTTGGTAGGTATGTAACAAATACTACCCATTGCTGGGGAAAAGGGCGAAAAGAATAAACATAGGCGTTTGTTTTCTATAATTACTTCTATTAAACTCCCTGCTAGTGGTGAACACTCCTTATAAGTCAAATCGGTGTACTTCGACAATAATCTTCTTAACCAAGTATGCCTTGTAAATGATATAAATGTCTTGATCTCTTTATGGAGTGAATTGTCTAAAATGATACTCATGATTTTTAACTTATTGTGAGAATTACGAGTTGATTTAAGTCAAAATTAGGCAATAAATAAAGTTAGTTTTGCGAAAAAGCCGTGTTTACAGGATTAATCCAGTCATTAGGAACGATCAAACCCTTGGGGGGCGATTCTTGGCAAATTACATGTCTACCCCAGTCACCTGAGTTAATTATGCAAGATTTAGCTTATGGTGACAGTATTGCCGTCGATGGTGTTTGTCTAACGGTAGAAGAAATTTTGGAATGCGGATTTATCGCCACCGCTTCACCGGAAACTCTTCGCCGCACGACTTTGGGGGAACAATCAGAGCTAAGTTATGTTAACTTAGAATCGTCGCTGCGAGTAGGCAGCAAAATCGGCGGTCATTTTGTTATGGGTCATGTGGACGGCACAGGACGAATGCAAGCGGTTCAACAAACTGCAACTTCCTGGGAAATGACTTTTATAGCAGAAAGTGCGATCGCTCGCTACATTGTCCCCAAAGGCAGCATCGCCGTCAACGGCATCAGTCTCACAGTAGCCGAATATGAACCAGAACTTTCACAGTTTAAAGTGGCAGTTATTCCCCTCACCTATGCGGAAACCAACCTCCGCTATCTCCGTCCCGGCAGTTTAGTTAATCTCGAAGGAGATATCTTAGGCAAATATGTGGAAAAATTGCTTTACCCAGGCAACCGACAAAATACAGCTTCAGATTCCAGCTTTGACCAAATTACACCCGCATTCTTAGG
>CASBQC010000112.1 GCA_949127805.1 Nostocales cyanobacterium PMM_0081 | reverse complement strand
GTGAAGGATGAAGGGTGAAGGATGAAGGGTGAAGGGTGAAGGATGAAGGGTGAAGGATGAAGGGTGAAGGTTATCGTTCAGGTTCAAAGGCTCATCGTTCAGGTTCAAAGGCTCATCGTTCTAGTTCAAAGCCTTAACGTTCAGGTTCAAAGCCTCAACGTTCGAGTTCAAAGCCTCAACGTTCGAGTTCAAAGCCTCATCGTTCAGGTTCAAAGCCTCAACGTTCTAGTTCAAAGCCTCATCGTTCTAGTTCAAAGCCTCAACGTTGAGGAAA
Organism: Nostocales cyanobacterium PMM_0081; assembly: GCA_949127805.1. Taxonomy (GTDB): domain Bacteria; phylum Cyanobacteriota; class Cyanobacteriia; order Cyanobacteriales; family Nostocaceae; genus Hassallia. Next base: position 5,183 of record CASBQC010000112.1, on the reverse strand, counting down.
AGTGGAGCTAGAGATTTTCTCTAAGGTTCGCGGTTCTAAAAATGATTTTGAATTTTTAGTCATGTCATATCTTGCATTAGTCCCAACAACCGTCTGGGGTTATAAACCCCAGTCTCATAGCTCAAGTCCACGCTTTGTGGACTTAGGCTATTAGCCAGGAACTTATAGTTCCTGGTGGTTGAGGGACGCACTCTGTAAAAAAGTGCATTTACGCTACTTTTCTCGTGGGTGTATCAAGAATCACCTCAGCCACAGAAACATCACGTTTAATCTGCAAGCTGTTGAGATAAGCTATGGGATCGTCAGCATTAAACGGAGTTCCATCGAACAGTTGGATCGGTTGACGAGTGTAGCTAATATCTAAACCTAACTCGCGAGCTGCGGTGCTGAAGACGCGAACTCGACACACTCTTTCGACAACTTCCACCCAGTTTCTAGGGAAGGGAGTATCACCCCAACGCGCTAATTGACTCATGATCCAAATTTGCTCGGTGCGACTGGGGCGATTGATGGCAGAATCAGAGTAAAATTGATGATGGGCATAATCGCGCAACGGATCGTCTAAGCTACAAGCAGCACTATTTGGATCTTCGATTTGAATGTACTCGATATCGTTGCTGACATACTCTCGCCCTGCTAAAATTTGGCGAATTTCTTGGGCATTTTCTGGAAGTGAACAATAATAACAAGCTTCTAGCAAAGCTTTGGTTAAAGCGATGTGGGTATTGGGGTAAGTTTCTGCCCAATCTTCGCGCACACCAAGAACTTTACCAGGATGTCCAAACCAAACTTCTAAGTCGGTAGCAATGGTAAAGCCAATTTGCTCCACAGCAGCGCGATAGTTCCAAGGTTCTCCCACGCAGTAACCATCTATACTCCCAGCTTTCAAGTCAGCGACCATCTGCGCTGGGGGAATAGTCTTGATATCCACGTCTAAATCAGGGTCAATTCCCCCGGCAGCCAACCAGTAACGCAGTAGCAAATTATGCATTGATGCGGGATGCACTACGCCCATTGTGTGCCGTAAGTTGCGGGTGCGAAGCAAATATTTTTTGAAGTCTGACAAGCTTTGCACACCTTCTTCATAGAAGTGTCTCGCCAAGGTGATGGCATTACCGTTGCGGGTCATGGTGAGGGCAGTAACCACGGGTAAAGGTTGGTTGTTATGTCCACCTAAGGTTAACCATATCGGCATTCCTGATGGCATTTGCGCCGCATCTAAGTAACCGCCGGTCATGCCATCAACGATACCACGCCAGCTGCTTTCACGCACGAGGGTAACTTCATCTAAACCATGTTTGGCAAAGAAGCCTTTTTCTTTAGCGATCGCTAAAGGAGCGCAAGCAGTCAGGGGTAAAAAGCCAATTTCTAGGTTAACTTTTTCTAAGCCATGACGAGCGATATTAGCAGTTTTCCGCGCTCGAATTTTCTTGATGCGTTTTTGCTGGTTGAGGAAGTAAATCATCTCACTTCGCAAGCTGTAGTAGCTCGGATGTTCCACTACTTCCATCCGCTTGCGGGGTCTGGGAATATCTACTTCTAAAATGTCACCAATTTTCGATTCGGGTCCATTGGTCAACATCACAATTCTGTCAGATAACAGCACCGCTTCATCGACATCGTGTGTCACCATCACGGCAGTAACTTGATTTTCTTGACAAATTTGCATTAATTGTTCTTGCAAATTGCCCCGCGTCAAAGCATCCAATGCACCAAATGGCTCATCTAGCAATAGTAACTTAGGACGAATCGCCAAAGCGCGTGCGATCGCTACCCGTTGTTTTTGTCCACCCGATAACATCCCCGGTTGTTTATCTGCGTGGGTACGCAACCCCACCATATCAATATGTTTTTCAATAATTGCTTTGCGTTCAGCTGCGCTGATTCCCTTCATTACTGAGTCTACAGCAAGGGTAATATTTTCTCTCACGGTCCGCCAAGGTAACAGCGAATAATTTTGAAACACCACCATTCTATCTGGACCTGGTTTAGTGATTCTTTGTCCTTCCAAAGTCACAACACCTTCAGTTGGCAAATCCAGACCGGCAATCATATTTAACAAAGTCGATTTTCCGCAACCGGAGTGACCAATTAGAGAAACGAATTCTCCTTTTTTAATCTCCAGATTAATACCTTTTAGGGCGATATATTGACCACCGCCGGTTAAATTAAAAACTTTATCAATTTGGTCAACAGCAACAAATACAGACATAGTGGTTAGTTGATGGTTGTTAATTGTTGTAGAGATGCGATGAATCGCGTCTCTACGTTGATGGTTGATGCTTGATAGTTGTTAGTGGATAGTTGATGGTTGTTAGTTGTTGTAGAGACGCGATGAATCGCGTCTCTACGTTGATGGTTGTTAGTTGATGGTTAACAGTTATCAACTAGCCACTATCAACTACCCACTACCCACTACTTACTTCTGTTCTGCTGGTAAAATCTTGTTTTGAACCCACACCATGAGCTTATCTAGTATCAGACCCACAACGCCGATATAAACTAGAGCTAAAATAACTTCACTGACGTCGTTATTTTGATAAGCATTCCAGATAAAAAAGCCAATCCCGACAATACCGGACATAACAATTTCTGCGGCAATAATCGCTAACCAAGCCAAACCGATCGCTATTCTTAATCCGGTGAAAATGTAAGGTAAAGCCGACGGAATCAGTATGTTTAGGAAATATTCTTTGCGGCTAAGTTGTAGAACTTTGGCGACATTATTGTAATCTTGGGGAATTTGAGTGACACCGACAGCAGTGTTAATTAAAATGGGCCAAATTGCGGTGATGAAAATTACGAATAAAGCAGCGGGTTCGTTTTGTCGCAAAGCTGCTAAGGAAATCGGCACCCAAGCCAAAGGTGGTACAGTCCGTAGTAGCTGAAACAGAGGATCTAAAGCTTTGGACATTGTTTGGTTAACACCAATCAAAACGCCCAAGCCAATACCGACAATTGCCGCTAAAGTATAGCTGATAGCAACTCTTCTCAGACTAGCTAAAATCTGCCAAAACAAGCCCTTATCTATGCCACCGTTATCATAAAAGGGCCAAAATATCAATATCCAAGTATCTTGGACAACTTGTATCGGACCCGGTAAAGTTGCCCCAGGAATGAAAGCAAATAATTGCCAGATAATTAAAAAGATAGCGATCGCAATACTCGGAGGTATCAGGTCAGGAAGTTTTTTTTTCAAACCAGATATAAAGCTATTATCCAACCTAGCGCTAGCAGGACGTTTTTGAGCAATTGTCATTGTCTATATTCTCCTCTTAATTTCTTTCTTTCTTTCTTTCTTCTAGTCTGCGTAGGCAGACTTCGTTCATCTAGCCGAGCCAGTGCGTTGCGGAGGTTCCCGGAGTTGTAGCAACTGGCGTGCGACTTCCAGTCGTTCGGGCTATTATTTACCTAAACACTAACCTTCTTAATCTTCAAACTCTTGAGATATTCCTCTGGCTTCTCAGGGTCAAACTTAACCCCATCAAAAAATTGTTCTACCCCACGCGAAGTACTTGTGGGAATATCAGCAGCGGCAATTCCAGCTTCTTTCGCAGCTTCTTTCCAAATATCTTCGCGGTTGACTTTATCGACTAATGCTTTAGCTGTAGTCAAATATTCTTTCGGCAAAAATCCCCAGCGAACATTTTCAATTAGAAACCACAAATCATGACTCTTGTAGGGATAAGAAACACTACCTTTTTCATCTTTCCAATAATAAGCCGCCATTGATTTATCATCAATTTGGCGACCATCACCCATGTCATACTTGCCTTGGAATGGTTCGATTAAAATTTCCGCAGGAAGATTAAAATAATTTCTGGCAGCGAGAATTTGAGCCGCTTCTTTTCGGTTATCAAAATTATCTAACCATTGTTGAGCTGCCATAATTCCTTTTAAAAGCGCTTTGGTTGCTTTCGGATTTTTGTCAACCCATTCACCTTTCATGGCAAAATATTCTTCGGGGTGATTCTTCCAAATTTCTGCGGTTAATGCTGCCATAAAGCCAATTTTGTCTTTCACAAGACGATTGGGCCAAGGATCGCCGGTACTAAAGGCATCCATCGTTCCTGTCTTCATGTTGGCAACAGTTTGCGCTGCCGGTACTGTCAGTAATTTGACATCCGCATCCGGATCTATACCACCAGCAGCTAACCAATAGCGAATCCACAAATCTTGGTTAGCATGGGGAAAGGTAAATGCAGCGGTGAAAGGTGTTGAGGATTTGAGTTTTGTAAATAAAGACTTAGCGCCGGTAAGTTGCAAACTAATACCTTTGCCTAGGTGCTTGTTAGCGATCGCAATTCCATTTCCATGCGTAATCAATTGACACAGCACATACATGGGAATTTTTTTATTACCTTTAGTAATTAAACCTTCGGTAATTAAATGCGGCATTGGCATTTGCCATTGTCCACCATCAATCCCACCACCAGCAGAGCCGATTTCTACATTGTCCCGTGCTGCACCCCAAGAAGCTTGTTTGGCAAGGTCAACATCGGTCATGCCATACTTCGCAAAAAAGCCTTTTTCTTTGGCAATAATTAATGGAGCTGCTTCGACAATTGGGATATATCCTAACTTAACTGTAGTCGTTTCTGGTGTTTGTTCGGCACTTAAATTGGCAACAGGTTGAGCCGCTGGCTGTGCTTGTACACTTTTACCTGTGATGCTTGCCGGGGGATTTCCCAAACAGCCTTTGAGAAACACAGCACCCGCAGAGGCTCCGGCTGTTAATATAAATTTGCGGCGAGAAAATTGATTAAAAAATTCTGTCATAATATCTCCTTGAGTGGGAACTTTCTTTTTTTAAGTACGACAATTTAACCAGAGAAACAAGAGATGTTTCTGGAACTTTCAATGGCAATTTTCAGCTATAACTAATAAGCAGATATACGCCTTTTCCAATAGAAAAGATGAGTTATACTGCCTAAACCAAAATTGTGTTTAATTTATTTAGTGCTGTTTGGTGTGATATTTGGGGATCGCTGACCTTGTTGAAATCAGTTTACAGGTTTTAATGACAAATTGATACCTTTTAAACTGTAATTATTAAATAAATATTATATTGGAACTATAAGTTTTTCCTTATAGTTAAGTCGCAAATACCGTTTTTTTTTAAATGCATAGCTTTTTCTTTATGATAATTATTACTTTGAGACTATGATTGAATGCTTTTAGGC
>CASBQC010000111.1 GCA_949127805.1 Nostocales cyanobacterium PMM_0081 | reverse complement strand
GCGGTTGATTTTGTAAAAATTAAAACCGATTTAACTATTTTTCTAGAAAAATGCCCTTACACTCTTGTAGAATTATTAGATGAAAATTATTTACCTTGAATATATCAGTCTTATCTGATTTTTGTGAAATGAAAGCAGTACCGAGCGATCGCACTATAAATCTATGCTATGGTTTGGCGATGTCTACGACAGGCAACACCTGCGCGCAGTTCACTCAAACGGACATCCTGCTACCAGACTAAGGTCTAAAAGCCAGACATAAAGCCCTTTTTACTTCTGACTCCTGACTCCTAAATTTTGCTGTATATCAATTTTTCCGCTGTAACCAAGCAAAAATTTCATCGACTGAGAGTGTCAAATTCAAATCTTCTAACACTGGTAATATATCTTTTCCTGCTAACAAATCTGGTAAACAATTAGGCTGATAAACTAAAATAGAGCGTTCACTTGGATCAATCAACCATCCTAGCTGACTGCCATTTCTTAAACAGTGTAAAATATTGCCAGTAACTTTAGTTTGACTTTGAGCCGGAGAAAGAATTTCTATTACCCAGTCGGGTGCAAAATCAATACCGCTGCTGATAATATCACCGCTATCATCCAATGGTATTTGATTGCTGAAGATAACAACCACATCAGGAACTACTGAACGATTACCGCAGGTACAGCGCAATTCAGGAAAGGCTTCGTATTTACTCCCTAACCCATCAATCAGTGCAACCAAACGTTTTTGCAATAAGCTGTGTTTACCTCCTCCCATAGGTTTCTGAATTGCCTCTTTGTTAATATATTCCCAAGCTGGTGACTCCTCAATATATGAAAGTTTTAAGAACTCCTCTAGAGTTGTAATTTTTCCTTGCGTCAACTCAACATTTTTCATAATTAGGTTTTTAATTTACATTCAGTTACAAGCTTTCATTGGCTCAGTTGTTGGAACCAGTGGCATTTTGAGATTGAGGATCTAACGTTACGCGACGTTGATTATGCTGATTCTAGATGAGTGACCGGAATTTGTTCGGTTCTTTCAGGGGGTTTCGCTCCAGTTGCAACAGCATGAACTGCATGAAGAATATCGGCAGAATAGTACCGATTGCCACAGGTATCACAAACACCAATCGTCACATCTTCGAGGATGACAAATCCATCTCTATGTTTAAATGCCTCGCGCTTTACAATTCGGGGTTGAACAGTTCCTTCGCAATACTCGCATCTATATCCATACATACGGCTAGCCTTGAGCTTCAGTGACTTCATAAACAGTGATAATCAGATAACGTCCGTTGCTTGCGAAACGCCCAACAATGCCAACAGGCGTTTGTTGATCTAATGCAGTTCCTACTACTATATATTTTGTTCCTCTGGGATGATCTTTTTCAACCCGGATGACTTGACCTCTGAGAACCGCCTCTTCCACATCTAAAATCGTCAGCATATCCTCAGCCATTTCTTCCATTGCATGGGCTGACATATCATATTCGCGGAGTCTAATTTTTTCTCTGATACGGTCAATATCACTGCGAGGCACTTGTTTGTTCAGGTAACATTCTACTAATCATATTAAGTCTTAAGACTACACCTGATGATGAAAATCTATCACATCGCCTATATTGTCACCATCGCCTGTACAAATCAGTAAGTTTCTAGACACAACATCCCCAGATTATTCTCATCAGCACAAACGGTACTCAACCGTCCGCTGCATTTAATTTGTTAGCCTGCGCCATCTCCAGTAAGAAGTCTACTTAGTTATCATATTTATATTTAACTTTCATAACATACTTGGTTTTTCCTTTACTTCCAAATGTTATGTCAGCACCCTCTATACCATTTATGCTAATACCTGTAGCAATATCACGACTCATCTCAATTTCCATTTCGTCAACTTTTTGATTACGTCCTTCCTCAAGGATCTTTCTTATATTCTCAGCATCATCTTGAGAGAGACTGCCTGGTGAACTGAAACGATCAACAACATACCTAATCCCTTCCCATAAATCCATATATGGAGCCAAAGGATTTAGAAAGTGAGTCCATCCAACTTCTTTAGATTCAAGCTTTTTTGTCTTTTCGTTATAAACCAGTCTGGTGTTGCATAGTAAAGGGATGAGGTCACGTATCATACTGTGCATTGTCTATTATGTGACTCTACGGAGATTAGAAAAAATGGAAAAAGAAGAGGTAAACAAAATAGGTGCTAAATCAAAAACAAAAAGCCCACTAATGTGGGCTTTTTAAACGAATTATATAACCTGACTTACCGTTTCGCCATCTTCTTCGACATCTTCCGCAAACGAATCGATTGAGGTGTGACTTCCACCAATTCATCTGAACCGATGTACTCTAAAGCACGTTCTAGACTCATGTCAATTGGTGCTTGCAACTGCACTAACTCGTCACCACCAGCAGCGCGGTGGTTGGTAAGTTGCTTGGTCTTACAGATATTTAGTTCCAAATCTTGGGAACGATTGTGTTCTCCGACAATCATACCTCTGTAAACTTTGGTACCGGGAACGATAAAGAATGCGCCTCTATCTTCAGCATTTCTCATGGCGTAGAAGGTAGAAACGCCTTCTTCAAAGGAGACAAGAACGCCTTTGTTGCGTGCCTCAATATCGCCACTGATACCACGGTAGTCGAGGAAGCTGTGGTTCATGATGCCTTCACCACGAGTCATCCGCATGAATTCACCCCGGAAACCAATCAATCCACGGGCGGGAATGACAAACTCTAGTTGGGTGCGATCGCCACTACCTGGTTGCATATCTTGCATTTCGCCTTTGCGTTGTCCCAGCCGTTCAATACAGCTACCAACACCATCAGCAGGAATGTCTAACACCAAAAGTTCAAAGGGTTCGCAAGGTTGTCCGTTGACTTCGCGGTAAATTACCTGTGGCTGAGATACTTGAAATTCAAAACCTTCTCTACGCATGGTTTCAATTAAGATACCGAGGTGGAGTTCTCCACGACCGGAAACGAGGAATTTATCGGGAGAATCGGTTTCTTCGACACGCAAAGCAACGTTGGTTTCAAGTTCGCGGAATAGGCGATCGCGTATTTGACGGGAAGTCACCAACTTGCCTTCTTGACCAGCAAAGGGCGAATCATTCACCCAGAATGCCATTTGTAAGGTTGGTTCATCCACTTTAATTAGTGGTAAAGCTTGCGGTTCATTGGGATCAGTAATCGTTTCCCCAATATAAGCATCAGCGAAACCAGCCACCGCAACAATATAACCTGCGGTTGCTTCTTCCATGTCTACGCGCTTCAGCCCTTCAAAGCCCATCAACTTGGTAATTTTACCCTTGACAATGGTGCCATCTTCTGTTATTAAAGCGGCTTGCTGACCTTGGCGGATGGTACCATTGTGAATTCTGCCAATTACAATCCGTCCTAGATATTCTGAATAATCTAGGGTTGTGACTTGCAATTGTAAAGGCTTGGCAGGATCTCCGACTGGTGGTGGAACATGTTGCAGAATCGCATTAAATAAAGGTTGCATATCTACCGATTCTGCTTCCAAGCTTTCCTTGGCGAAACCTGCCATCCCAGAGGCAAACAGATAGGTAAAATCACACTGGTCTTCATCTGCCCCTAATTCCAAGAACAGATCCAAAACTTTATCAACAGCAACGTGGGGGTCAGTTTGACCACGATCAATTTTGTTGATCACAACGATGGGACGAAGACCTTTTTCCAAAGCTTTTTTTAGTACGAAGCGCGTTTGGGGCATGGGACCTTCGTTGGCATCGACAATCAAAAGACACCCGTCAACCATGCCGAGTACGCGTTCGACTTCACCACCAAAGTCAGCGTGTCCGGGAGTGTCAACAATATTGATCAGCGTATCTTTGTAGTGTACCGCTGTATTTTTAGAAAGAATAGTAATACCTCGCTCTCTTTCAAGAGCGTTAGAGTCCATGACGCAATCCGGAACGTCTTCGCCTTCGCGGAAAATGCCGGATTGTTTGAGGAGTGCATCAACGAGGGTTGTTTTGCCGTGATCTACGTGGGCAATGATGGCGACGTTACGGATTGGAAGCGTCATATAAGAGGGAGTTCTGTGAACTATAGAGGAATTTTTCAGACTTACTTGTAATAAATACTGAGATGATCTAACAGAATTAGGAATTGTCTGCAAACTCTGTAAAGATCCTTTAACAATTCTAGCTTAAACGTCACAATTCCGGCGCCTTTTCGCAACGAAACGCTATGAAGCAATTTAAAATTTAATTTTGGATTGAAGTCAAGTTTGTGCTTTCTTTCTGGCGGTTATGTGTATTTATTATTACCTAAAAATAGGTTATACAATTAGTTAATGTTGCCTGTGAAGCAGTTAGAATGCCAAGCTGATTACGAAACGGGCACAAGTATTTGTTTAACTTGGAGATAATCACTCCGTAAGGACTCTATATCTTTTTGAGAAAGGGCACTCTTTATTAAGCCTATCAATTCTCCCCAAGTGCGGAGTTGAGCAACAGAAACGGCTTGCATGAATTTCTGCTGATAGAATTTAAACCAAAAATCAGGTGCTTTTTTGTTTTCGGTTTTCTTCCAACGCTTGCGCCAGCAAAGAAAATCTTGAGTTTTTGGCGCTTCGGCTTCTATAATTGGTGGCAAGTCGGCGTAACTGACAAATCGTGTCTTTCCTTGGGCTATTACCAGAATTACATATCGCCACAAGCGAATATCTTTGATTTGCTCGACTTTGATATTTAAGAGTAAAGCGATCGCTTCTTCTGTAACAAATCTTGCTAATGGATTAACTGACTCGGATTCCGACTGCGGTGTTATCATAGGTAGATGCTCACTAATTAAATAGGTCAATACGAAAGTGATTTACTAGACCAATACGAAAGTGGTTTATTAGACGCTGGCGAAAGTGGTTTATTTGCTCACAGTGGGTTTTTATCTTAGCGATCGCTTTAGTTTGCAAGACGGGGGCGATCGCTTTTAATATATACTAGATTAAAGCTGAGAGTTAGGCGCTTGTCAAGTATGGGAATGGTCAGGTTAAGAATTAAAGAGTTTACAGATAAAGAAGGCTGGACGCTTAAGGAATTAGCCGATCGCTCTGGAGTGCCATACGGTACGATTAAAACATACGCACGTCTGCCAGAAAGAGCAACTGTTGACCTGACTGCCTTAAAAAAGTTAGCTTCTACATTTAATGTTTTATTAGAAGACTTGTTTGATGTGGTTGAATAGTTGATGTGCTGGTAGTGATGCGGTGTTATCATGACTTAGATGCTCACAATCATTGGTCAATTAGGTCTTTGTGGCTTTTATCGAGCGCGATCGGTTGAAATCTCTAAAAATATTAAAGTTGAAATGCCGGCGTTTGTCAAGCATGGGATTAGTTAAATTACGTATTCGAGAGTTTGCTGGTGAACACGGGTGGACTCTGAAGGAAGTTTCTGAACGTTCTGGAGTCCCATACGGCACGATTAAAACTTATGCCTTGTCTGATGGAATGGCAATGGCAGATGTCACTGCCCTATTCAAATTGGCACGGACTTTCAATGTTTTGGTTGAAGATTTGGTTGAGATAGTCAAAGAGTAGTTGATGTGCTGGTAGTTGCGGTGATGCGATCGCAGTCACTTTTAAACTTATGCCATAATTGACACCTGTATTTTGGTGTTGTCAGTAATGGTTTGGGAATCAGGGAATCAGTTGCAGAGCGGTAAATACACAATTGATAAAGAACTAGGTGAAGGTGGCTTTGGTATAACTTATCGCGCTAAAGATAATAACGGGCGCTATTTTGTTATTAAAACTCTAAATAAGACATTACAACGCCGTCCGGATTTTGGCAAATTTCAGCAAGATTTCTTGAATGAAGCGATAAAGCTAGCAAAATGCACTCATCCCCATATCGTGCGGATTGATGAAGTCATCCAAGAGGGTGCGTTGTGGTGCATGGTGATGGAATATATTGATGGGGAAGATTTAGCAAGTTTGGTTGAAAATCAAGGTGCTTTATCTGAAGCACAAGCATTACGCTACATTCAGCAGATTGGTGAAGCGCTAACCGTAGTTCACAATAACGGCTTGTTGCATAGAGATATCAAACCACAAAATATCATGTTGCGTTCTGGTAATTCGCAAGCTGTTTTAATTGACTTTGGTATTGCGCGGGATTTTACCCCGAATTTGACAAAGACGCATACGCAAATGTTAGCGGATGGTTTTGCACCGATTGAGCAATATGACAAAAAAGCAAAAAGAGGTGCTTATAGTGATGTTTATGCTTTAGCGGCAACTTTGTATGCCATTTTAACAGGAGAAGCACCAACAATGTCTCCAGTGAGGGCTATTGGTACGTCGTTGGTGGAACCAAAAGAGATTAATTCTAGTATTAGCGAAAGGGTGAATCAAGCAATTATTAAGGGGATGGAAATAAAAGCAAGCGATCGACCTCAGTCAGTGCAGGAGTGGTTATCACTTCTAAACGTTCAAAATACTAATGTTAATCTGCCTACTGTCAACATAGTTAATTCTCAACAAATCGAGAAAGCTATTTATGCATTTTATACTCATGTTGACTACAACAGTCCAAATGCAGGATTACTCATTCATCATAGAGAACATCGTAAAGATCCAACATTGCACTATCACATAACTATATCTGATACCCATTGCTTTAACTTTGGCGTAAACGGATTTGCGGTGTTTCCGATTCCACTGGAGGCTAAGAAAGCAAGACATATAAAATTACTACCTAGGAAAGATGTTCTGGATAGATGTGTAATTGCTTATCAACTATTCCAAGACTGGGATTATGGCGTTTTGGGATGGAATTGTGAACATTTTGCGAGACTGGTAACAACGGGTGAAGCCATTAGCTATCAAGTAAAAGAGTCTTTTTTAGCATTTTTAAATAATAATGGGTATCATCCATTGGCAAAGGAGATGATAGATCAAGCCAGTCGCAGCCATAGATTATAGTATTGACTGAGATTATATAGAGAATGTTAGTTCAATTTATATAGAGAAATTAGCAATTTGTGAAGACAGGTGATAAAGCGCGATCGCCTTCACTTGTAAAATTAAATAATGGAAGCACAACCAAGAGATATTCAGCGTTATATTACCAGTAATGGCAAAGTTCCTTTTGCTGACTGGTTCGATGTTCTAAAAGATTCTAGAGCTAAAGTCAGAATTGAGGCGAGACTTGAGCGAGTTAAACTAGGGAATTTGGGAGATTACCGCTCAGTAGGAGAAGGAGTCTGTGAATTAAGAATTAAATACGGTTCTGGTTATCGCGTTTATTTTGGATTCCGAGGATCAACAATTGTACTTTTACTGTGCGGTGGAGATAAAAGGAAGGAAAGATGAAGATATTGATAAAGCTATAGAATACTGGAGAGATTATGAAACAAGAGAAAATGCCAACTAGTGATAGCTATCATCCTTACTTAATTTCGCATCTCAAAGACCCAAGTTATGCTGCTGGTTATATTGAGGCTATTTTAGAGGAAGAAGATCCAGAACCGGAACTGTTAAAAATGGCACTAAGCAATGTTGCAGAAGCGCTGGGTGAACAAAATATGACACCAGAACAAGCAAAAGTGCATCGAGAAAAACTAGATGAATTACTATCAAAAAGCAGCAGTGAGGTAATTTATAATCTGGGAACTTGGTTAAATGCTTTCGGATTAAAACTAACTGTTGCTGTTGCTGAAAAAGCAGATGATAGTAACACAAATGCTGCGAGCAACTCCGAATTAAGTGTTAAGTAACTATAAGATTTGCAGCGATTTATAACAATCACTCGTGCATTAGACCTCTTGCATAAATAAAAAATCAAAGAACCCCACCCCGCATTTGCTAACGCAAACGCTCCCCTCCCCGCAAGCGGGGAGGGGT
>CASBQC010000110.1 GCA_949127805.1 Nostocales cyanobacterium PMM_0081 | reverse complement strand
GCATTGCTATAGTATTTATAATCGTCATCCTTGTCTGAGTTGTTTATTTGCATAACTTTAATGTATCTCACTGACAACGTTATTGCTTAATAATATAATATATTATACGTGCCCGGAAAATTTATTAGGTAATCAAATTATTAATTTACGTTTAGAGCATCGCTTCTTTGAATTTTACCATATAGAGAAATAGACAGTGTTACCAAGTGCTTGAATCACCTGTGAGTCAGTCTGACTTTTATCGTGAAACTTCTGACAATAGAGGGTGCATCCCACTTTTTATTCTCTCAACAACAATAAATTATAATATATCGCTGCCAACCTCAATCGCAGTATCTCAATACTAATCGCAGATAGTCCGCTGCCTGTATAACCCTTGTCTTCAAAGTTTTTTGAAAGTTTTTGTGAAAAGTTACCAGTTAGATTTGCTCAACTTTTGAATCTGACTAACTGACTTTTGCTCATATATCTAGTAGACATCTCCAGAAAAGATGTAGAGACGTAGCACTTGGTAGTCTCTACAAGGATTTCGGACAACGCATAATTAATTTCTGGAGATGTCTAGTATTGAGCGATCGCATGTGCTAAACCAGCCTGATTTTTTTGATGAAAACTAGCAATTATTTTGAAATCGTCACAAATCAAAGATTCATGACCAAACACTTCGCGACGTGCAAACCCCTAAATTCATTTTTTTATTTTCTAGCTAACCTACCTGAATTGCTCTTTTTGAATTGCGTTAAAAGCTTGCATGTCAGCTATTCTTGCCATTTAGATGCGTTTGCTCATAGGTCTATTGTTTACACTTGTTAGCCCTAACACTACCCCCTTGGGCTGAACCAGGACACTCATTGGACAGCCTTCATCCGAAAATGTCGTGGGGGATCGAGGATCTAGTAAACAAGGCTGTCCAATGAGTGTCTACTTTTTGTGAAACCCACTTCGTTTGCTTGCTCAACCCTAGTCTCATCAGTCACCTTACCAGGGGTCATCCACGTTCCTTAAGATTCCCATAGCTTTCCTTTAACATACTGCTAGTAAATTTGGAATGGGTGATAACAGTAAAAATGCGGTGGTGTACTTAAGGAGGAAGAGTGGCGAAATATTTAAATTTCTATTCAATAAAAGAAGTTGTGGGCTTGCAGTTGCATAAAGCATTGAGGTGGCTATCTCATGGTTGGAAGCACAAGTTACTCATGCGGCTAACCGTATTGATACTTGTGAGCTTTTTCTTAACCTTAACAGTGCATTCCATAGCAGCTCAGTCAGCATCAAGCAGACCAAGACCCAAAGTGATATTGATTTCACTGGATGGGGCAACTCCAGATTTTGTTGAGCAGTATCTTGCTCAAGGTGTCCTTAACCCAAACCAGGGATTGGGACTGATTAAGAGTAAGGGAGTTTATGCAGAGCGAAATATAACCTGTAGCGCATCTCTGACTGCTGCTTGTCATGTTGCGATCGCCACCGGTTCTACAGCCGCACGCAATGACATTAACGCTAACACATTCCACCTGGTTGCTAGTCCATTTACTTCTAACATTAGCGGTTTTGGTGCTCCTATCGGAGGCTATTCGACCACTGAACCTAGTGAAAGTTTGGAACCTACTTCTGAACCGCTTTGGATTGGACTTCAGCAAAATGGCAAGAAGGTTGTTGCTGCTACCTTTCCAGGAGCAGATGGAGTTAATGTGACAGTACCGGGTTTAACTAACAGCCCAATTATTCAAGCCGCTAACAAAAGAACTGTATCCTACACAGTTCCCTTTGGAGCTTTTGGAGGAGTAGGTGCTCAAGGTTTTAGTCTGACCGCAGCTGATTTTAGCCCAGCTACCAGCCAAACAGTTAGTCAACTTAAGGCTGCCCGAAAATTTTCCTATAGCCCGATCAAGCAAGCTTCTCTAAACGATAAATTTACTGTTGGTGGTGTTAGCTATAACATCCAAGTGGCTGCACTAGACACGACTAAAGATCGCCAAATAAACTATGACACGCTAGTATTTTTTGATGCAACCATTGGCATTCAACCTAGACCTTTCAGCTTGCCTTCAACTGGTCCTGCATACGTAAGAGCGCAAGATAATAAATCTAGTCTGTTTTACCTAGAAGGTAGTTCTAATCGGGCTGGAACTGCCTTTTATGTCAGTAAACTTGCTGATGATCTCAGCACCGTTAGAATTGCCCGCTATTCTGCCAATTTCATTCCTAGCAATCCCGCAGTCCAAAATAGTGTTAATGACATTATTAATAACGTTGGTTTCTGGGCACCGCAAGCTGACTTCCGCATTACAGAAAAACTCAGTCCTGGATTTACCAATTTCCCCGACAGTGAGCTAGAAGCTATTTATGAAGACCAGGTTGAACTTTTTGTAGATTACCAAACTAGAGTGGCTACCAGAGCAATCAATCAAAATCCTGATGCTGATTTGGTAATGCTTTATATCGAGCAACCCGATGGTTCTGAACACCAGTTCCTCTTGACTGACTCCCGTCAGGCAACTGATCCGACTAATCCAAACACAATTGGTGCGGGACAAGATTTAGAAAAGGTAGCTCGCTATCAGTCCTATGTCCAGGCTGCTTATCAGGCTGCTGATAATGCTGTACAACGTCTGATCAATGTAGTTGGTACGGATAAAAAAGGTAAACCGAAGAGTAACATTATTGTTGTCTCAGACCACGGTTTTTCCACCTTCCATACAGCAGTTAACCTGAATAATTTCCTCAGGAGTCAAGGTTTTGACTCAACT
Organism: Nostocales cyanobacterium PMM_0081; assembly: GCA_949127805.1. Taxonomy (GTDB): domain Bacteria; phylum Cyanobacteriota; class Cyanobacteriia; order Cyanobacteriales; family Nostocaceae; genus Hassallia. The sequence goes on along the minus strand of CASBQC010000110.1, from coordinate 3,650 downwards.
AAAGTTCGAGCTGTAACATCGGGTCCTGCTGCCAATATCTACATTAATCTTCAAGGACGTGAACCTAATGGCATCGTCAGTCCGGCTGAATATGTCACTCTGCAACAGCAAATTGTCACAAGTCTAAAGGCTTTGGTGGATACAAATCCCAACTATGCACTGGGAGAACCACAAGCTATTTTCGACAAGATTTATCCTCGTCCCCTACCAGCTAATTTGAACGACCCAACATTCGGCTTGGGTACTAGCGAATTTGTTGGTCAGGATACTGGTGATGTGTTCGCGATTATGAACGACGGTTATAACTTTGACGGAACTCAAAGTCCTGTTATTACTCGTTTGGGAGATACTGATAATTCAGTATTTTCAGTGCCTAATTTCTATGGTGCTCATGGCTACGACCCCACTATATCAAAGCTGAGTGCCATTTTCTATGCCGCTGGTCCTGACATTAGTCGTCGTGGTAGTATCGGTAATATTTACAACATTGATGTAGCTCCAACCATCAATGATTTACTAGGTGTTCCCTCTGCCCCAACCGTTCAAGGTCAGATTATCAATCTTAAAAACGGTCGGTTTTCTAATTAGACATCGACCGCTATTTTATAAACCCCGCCGTTAACGGCGGGGTCTTTATGGGTTGCCCGAAACCCTTGTAGAGACGTAGCATTGCTACGTCTCTACGTCTTTTTTGGAGATGTCTATAACGAACTACGGTATTTTTTGTTTTAATTCATGACTGAGCAATTTACTGATTATGATAGTCCTTGGAAAGAAGTAATTGAAAGCTTTTTTCCTCGCTTTTTAGAATACTTCTTTCTTGACGCCTACACGGTTATTGATTGGGAAAGAGACTATGAATTTCTCGATACCGAACTGCAACAGTTAGAACCTGATGCAGAAATTGGCAAGCGTTTAGTCGATAAAGTCGCAAAAGTTTGGCTACTTGATGGGGAAGAAGCTTGGGTATTAATTCATGTGGAAGTCCAAGGGCAATATGACAGCAACTTTGCCGAAAGGATGTATACATATAATTATCGCTTGTTTGACCGTCATAAAAAGCAAGTTATCAGCTTGGCGGTTTTAGCGGATGAATCAGCGAGTTGGCGACCTTCAAGTTATAATTATCAACTTGGGGGATGTACTGTCAGCTTGGAGTTTCCTGTAGCGAAGCTTTTGGACTATGAGGCACAGTGGGAAAGTCTGGAACAAAGCACCAATCCTTTTAGTATAGTCGTCATGGCACATCTAAGAACTAAGGCGACAAACCGAAATCCCTTCATCAGGCTACAGTGGAAATTGAGCTTAGTCAGAAGCTTGTTTGAAAGGGGATATGACCGAGAATACATTTTGGGATTATTTCGGTTTATTGACTGGGTGATGGTACTTCCAGAAGAACTGGCAAATAATTTTAAAACAGAATTGAGAAGTGACGAAGAGGTAAATAGAATGCGGTACGTAACAAGTATTGAAAGGTTGGCAAAAGCAGAAGGAATTGAAGAGGGTATTGAACAAGGTATTGAACAAGGTATTCTGCAAACAAGTCGAGAAAATTTGATTGAAGTTTTAGAGACGCGGTTTGGAGAAGTGCCAAGTTCGATTGTGGAAGTTGTTAATCAAATTGAGGAATCGGCTGTGTTAAAAACGCTTCTCAAAAGAGCGATCGCTATTCCTTCGGTTGCAGAATTTGAACAACTTTTGCAAAGCATCGCATCTCCCCAATAACCACCGATAATTAAAGGACGTGAATGAGGTAGTAGCATGATGTTAGCTAATTCAGCCACATTTGAAGTTACCTGGGAAAAGTTACCAGACGATTTTGTTTTAGATGACGAACCTGTGGATAATATTAATCAACCACCTTTAGCTGCTGCGCTAACCGAAAGCTTGGTATTTGCTGGGAAATTACCTGCGAATGCTTTGACTACCACCAATTATGGTATTTGTGCCACTTTGAATAATAGGTTTGTGGTGAAAGCACCTGATTGGGGATATGTACCAGCTATTCGGGTTCCACGAGATGATGTGATTCGCAGTTATACACCCCGACTTCAGGGTGATATTCCAGTTATTGTGATGGAATTTATTTCTGATACTGAAGGAAGTGAGTATTCTAGTAAACCAACTTATCCACCGGGAAAGTGGTTTTTTTATGAACAGATTTTACAAGTTCCCAACTACGCGATTTTTGAACCTAGTACTGGAGTACTGGAGGTTTATCGATTGGATGATTCAGGACAATATCAAATTCAAGATTTGGATGTAAATAATCGTTGCTGGATTGGAGAAATGAACCTTTTCTTAGGTATATGGCAAGGTAGTCGCGAAAATCGAACTGGCTATTGGTTGCGCTGGTGGGATGAAAGCGGAGAATTGCTGCTGTGGGGTTTGGAGTTGACAATTAGGGAACAGCAACGTGCTGATGGGGAACGTCAACGTGCTGATGGGGAACGTCAACGTGCTGATGGGGAACGTCAACGTGCTGATGGGGAACGTCAACGTGCTGATAGATTAGCACAACAGCTTAGAGATGCGGGAATTGAACCGCAGGTGTGATGTAATTTGAGATTGTGGTAATACCGATCGCTATTATCCAGATTCCCGATTTCAAACCAGAAGTCGGGAATTTTGTCTTTATAAGCGCGATCGCTTAAATTTTTCATCCAGTTTATCAAACGTGCGATCGCAATAGCGTTCAATTAAGATAAAAAAGCAACTTTACAGCCTTTAGTTAAACTATTTACAGATATTCTAGACAATTAAAACACTATACTTCTGTTGACAAAATACATAAAAGCTGCTTTGCATCAGGCTAAATATAAGATTTTGTCAGATGATGACACCTTTTACGGAGAAATTCCTGGATTTCAGGGTGTTTGGGCTAACACAGATACTTTGGAAGCTTGTAGAGAAGAATTAGCAGAGGTTCTGGAAGAGTGGATTTTCTTGCGGGTTTCGCAAAATCTGCCGCTACCTGTAGTCAATGGGATTGATTGATAATTCAAGGCTGAGAATGCGATCGCTTAAATTTTTCATCCAGTTTATCAAACGTGCGATCGCGCAACAGCGTTCAATTAAGATAAAAAAGTAAATTTACATCCCAACTAAACAGTTATGCTAAGAGTGAATAAAAAAATTGTCACTGATGAAGCAATGCGTCCAGTCGCAGTTTTGATTGATTATCAAGACTGGCAGAGAATTGAGGAAATATTAAATGCTTATCAATTACAACAAGAGAATCTTGATTTAAATAAATATGCTGGTGTAATTCAACTGACTCAAGATCCTTTAGAGTATCAGCAGCAAAGCAGGGATGAATAAAGTTGACACAATCTTTAATATTGCTAGATACAAATATAGTTTTGTACTTTCTGGGTGGTAGGTTAGTAAATCCATTACCATCAGGACAATATTTTGTGTCGGTAATTACTGAAATTGAATTGTTATCTTATCCCAGCCTCAGTTCAGACGAAGAAACACAAATTATTGATTTTTTAAATAAAATTACAGTTGTTGGGATTGATAATAATATCAAAAATTTAACAATAGCACTTCGTAAACAATACAAACTTAGGCTTCCGGACGCAATCATTGCCGCAACTGCACAAAGATTGAATGCAATGTTATTTACGAATGATGTTAGGTTGAAT
>CASBQC010000109.1 GCA_949127805.1 Nostocales cyanobacterium PMM_0081 | reverse complement strand
TTCATTAAATATCTACCTAATTTAAATATGCGTTATCCGTAACCCCTAGAGACGTAGCAATGCTACGTCTCTACATTGTTTTCCAACAGATGTCTATTATACAAAGGTCTTTTGAGAATACTTATTGCACAAATAATTTTTTGTCTCACGCAAAGACGCAAAGAAGAACGCTGTGTGTAAACAAACATAATACTCTCTCAACCTCTTCCTCTGCGCTCTCTGTGCCTCTGCGGTTCGTTTAATCAAACATTACCACACTCCGAATCGACTCACCCTTATGCATCAAATCAAAAGCATCATTAATCTTCTCAATCGGCATAACATGAGTAATCAAATCATCAATATTAATCTTCCCATCCATATACCAATCAACAATTTTCGGCACATCTGTACGTCCCCTCGCACCACCAAAAGCTGAACCTTTCCAAACACGTCCAGTTACAAGTTGAAAAGGACGAGTTTTAATTTCCTCACCCGCAGCAGCAACACCAATAATCACAGCAACACCCCAACCTTTATGACAGCATTCTAAAGCTTGGCGCATAATATTCACATTACCAATACACTCAAAAGAATAATCAGCACCACCTTTAGTTAAATTTACCAAATAAGGCACCAAATCCCCTTCAACTTCCTTCGGATTAACAAAGTGCGTCATTCCAAACTTTTCTGCCAAAGCGCGTTTACTCGGATTAATATCCACCCCGACAATCATATTAGCTCCTACCATCCGCGCTGCCTGGATGACATTTAAACCAATACCACCCAAGCCGAAAACTACCACATTCGCACCCGGTTCAACTTTCGCTGTATTGATAACTGCACCAATACCCGTCGTTACACCACAGCCGATGTAACAAACCTTATCAAAAGGCGCATCAGAGCGAATTTTCGCCACAGCAATTTCCGGCAATACTGTATAATTTGCAAAGGTAGATGTACCCATGTAATGATGAATCATCTGCCCATCGATAGAAAAACGGCTAGTACCATCAGGCATGACACCGCGTCCTTGAGTAGTGCGAATAGCTTGACAAAGGTTGGTTTTTAAGCTGAGGCAATATTCACATTGACGGCATTCGGGAGTATATAAAGGAATTACATGATCCCCTGGTTTTAAGCTGGTGACTCCTTCCCCAACTTCCACCACAATACCAGCACCTTCATGTCCTAAAATTGCGGGAAATAAGCCTTCTGGATCTTTTCCTGAAAGGGTATAAGCATCGGTATGACAAACACCACTGGCTTTAATTTGAATTAAAACTTCCCCAGCGTGTGGGGATTCAAGTTGCACTGTTTCAATACTTAATGGCTTTCCTGCACTGTAAGCGATCGCAGCTTTAACTTCCACTCTTCAGCCCTTCCTGTGTAGATTAAACTATTATTTTGCCTTACGTAATTGTCGCAAAGAAGAGTGTTTCAGATGGCATTTTCCAAGGAGATTGCTACATTAGTTATAGGTGGGAAAGCTTCCAGGTAATATCGACCTGCCAGCAAAACCGCTATATAATTTGTCAACCCCTCATTTTATCTTATTGCACTGCTTATGAAACCTGCCCTTAGTAAAATTGGCGAGCAAATGTCCAACCTGACTGGTGTCAGAGCGATTATGAAGGACATTAACGAAACATTACGAGCCGGTGCGGGGCAGAAATTTATTAATTTGAGTGCTGGAAACCCCTTGATTTTACCAGAAGTTGAGCAGTTGTGGCGTGATTGTACGGCTTCCTTGCTAGCTAGTTCCGAATATGGTGAAGTAGTTTGTCGCTACGGTTCGAGTCAGGGTTATGGACCGTTAGTAGAAGCGATCGCTAACGACTTTAACAAACGCTATGGTTTAAACTTAACTGAACGTAATATACTTTTAACTCCAGGCAGTCAAAGCCTTTATTTCTACGCTGCCAATGTCTTCGGCGGTTACACTAGCAGTGGAGAATTAAAAGAAATTATCTTGCCTCTGAGTCCTGATTATACAGGTTATGGTGGCGTTACTTTATGTGCTGAAGCTTTAATCGCCTACAAACCAACTTTAGATATTGATGCGGCAGCACATAAATTCAAATATCGTCCTGATTTCAGCCAATTGGAAATTACAGAAAATACCGGCTGCGTCATCTTCTCTCGTCCCTGTAACCCTACCGGTAATGTTCTGACGGATGATGAGGTGAAGAAAATCGCTGCTTTGGCTGCACCTTTTAATGCCCCAGTGTTGATAGACTCAGCTTATGCACCTCCATTCCCAGCTTTGAATTTTACCGAAATGACACCAGTGTTTGGAGATAATATCTTACACTGCATGAGTTTATCGAAAGCTGGATTACCCGGAGAACGTATTGGCATTGCGATTGGGGATGAAGAGTGGATTCATGTGTTGGAGTGCTTCCAAACAAATATGTGTATTCATCCTTCTCGGTATGGACAAGCGATCGCTGCTCGTGCGATAAATTCTGGTAAACTTGCAGAAATCTCTGAACAAGTCATTCGCTCATTTTATCAAAATAAATTCACTGTTTTAGAAGATAGTTTATTTGCTGCCATGCCCAAGGATTTACCTTGGTTCCTCCATCGTGGTGAGGGTGCAATTTTTGCTTGGTTGTGGTTAGATGAGTTACCGATTACTGATTGGGAATTTTACCAGAAACTCAAGCAGGTGGGTGTAATTGTTGTACCTGGTAGTAGC
>CASBQC010000108.1 GCA_949127805.1 Nostocales cyanobacterium PMM_0081 | reverse complement strand
TCTTTCCGTAGACAAATATGGACAGCCTTCTTCTGAGTGACTCGTTGGGTGTTGTGGATCTTTAAAACAAGGCTGTCCACCGGAGTCAAGGTTAAGTGCAGCGGTGGCATTGGGCTGGAAATTAGTAAAAATGACTAACAGCCCTGTGCCAATAGCTAAGGCAAGGACTGTAATTAAACGTAAAATACTCTTCGTAGTGAGCGGTTTACCGCTCAAATCTTCGCTTTTAAGGGCTGAAACCCTTACTACGAACTTCCGTTTATTTATGCCCATCTACTTATACTTTTTCGAGTTTTGGGTATCGGGCGTTAAGTTATTCTCCCTATCCTTATTTAGGCAGCCAACCAGCGCTTAAAACTACGGTGAAACCGAGGAAAATCACCGTAAGTGTCCAGGTAACTCGGTTGAGTGTGGTTTCTGCGCTTTTGGTGCTGCTAAACAATTGAGCCTGTCCGCCAATGGCACCAACGCCATCGCCTTTCGGGCTATGCAGCAATACTAAAATAATCAAACCAACGGCAGAAAATGCCCAAATGCCTTGCACAATATTAGTAACAGTCATGGTAGGAATTTAAAGAGTTAGGTAGAGACGTTCCGGCGGAACGTCTGTACGAAAGGTGCAGCAGAGACGTTCCGCCGGAACGTCTGTAGGAAAGTTAAAAAATTATTAATTCTTAACTTCTCACTCATGAAGGACTAACTTTTTTACAATCCAACTGGTGCGGGAGTGCGTTTTAACTGCACTTCATACTCAGCATTTTGGAGTAGCGATCGCCCTGTCATTTCTGGTGGAATCGGCAGCTGTAAAATCTCCAGAATTGTGGGGGCAATGTCGGCTAGCTTGCCATCGCTCCGCAGGCTGACATCTGTACCATGTCCGGGGATTTTTGCGCCTTCTCCTTCTACCACAATTAAGGGCACTGGATTAGTGGTGTGAGCTGTCCAAGGATTGCCCGCATCATCTAGCATATGCTCTGCGTTGCCGTGGTCGGCGGTAATAAAGGCTGTACCTCCGGCTTTGCCGACGCTATCTAAAAGGCGTCCCAAACATCGGTCAACAGTTTCCAGTGCTTTAATCGTAGCGTCTATTTGACCAGTATGCCCTACCATGTCTGGGTTGGCATAATTAATTACAATTAGCGAGTAAATTTTCTTTTCGATAGCGGCGATCGCTACCTCTGTTAATGGTGCTGCTGACATCGCCGGCGCTTTGTCGTAGGTCGCTACCATTGGACTGCTGACCATTTCCCGGTCTTCTCCGGGAAAAGGTTCTTCCAAACCGCCGTTGAAGAAGTAGGTGACGTGGGCGTATTTTTCGGTTTCTGAGGTGCGAAACTGCTTTAAATCATGATTGGCAATTACTTCCCCCAGAATATTACTGAGATTCTGAGGTTCAAAGGCTACAGCAACTGGTAATTCTGGGTCGTACTGAGTAAAGGTAGCAAACGACAGCGGTGCGATTTGCTGTCTTTCAAAGCCGTCAAAATCAGGATTGACAAATGCGTGAGTCAGTTGTCTGGCGCGATCGGGGCGAAAGTTAAAGAATATGACTCCATCGCCTGATTCTACTGCGCCTGGAGCAATGCGGGTTGGTAAAATGAATTCGTCGTTAACACCTTCGGCGTAAGATGCTTCTATGACTTCTACCGAAGAGCGACCACAACCAGCGCCATCTTGCGTCATGACATCATAGGCGCGTTTGACTCGATCCCAACGGCGATCGCGATCCATTGCGTAATAGCGACCGCTGAGGGTGGCTATGCGTCCTACGCCTATACGGTCAATGTAATTTTCTAGCAACCCGATTGCTTGTACAGCATCTTTTGGTGTGGTGTCACGACCGTCTGTGATGGCGTGGATGCAAATTTCGTCAAGTCCCTGACCTTTGGCTAAGTCAAGTAATCCAAACAAATGCGACAGGTGCGAGTGTACCCCACCCTCGGAACAAAGCCCTACTATATGCAGCTTGCCATTTCGATTACGGACTTCCTGGCAAATTTTGACCAGTGCGGGGTTGCGTTTGATGGAACCGTCTTCGACCGCATCTGAGATGCGTACCAATTCTTGTGGTACAACTCGCCCAGCGCCTATGTTCAAATGACCAACTTCTGAGTTGCCCATTTGACCCTCTGGCAATCCCACGGCTTTCCCGGATGTGCGGATGAGGGTATGCGGATAAGCTGCCCATAAGCTTTCCATTACGGGAGTTTTAGCAGCAGCGATGGCGTTTCCTCGTGTTTCCTCGCAGTAGCCCCATCCGTCTAAAATGACAAGCACCACGGGAGAAACAGGTGCCTTGGTCATAATAAAATTGCCCTTTACTTTTTGTAATATCCGAATGATACCACTGCTATTCACAGCTGCAAGTGAATTTCTGCTTATTAACTTTTTTTATGATGAAATTCCGATTTTTTTAAACATTTTTAAATTTATCGGAATTTTTGCAATTGTTTTGTGCTAATTGGTTCTCAGTTAACAGTCAATTTAACCACGCTCAAAATCCTTTATTTGCGTTTTCCTGTTGTTTTCGCGTCTTTCGCAGCTTTTTTTGCCGCTTTCTCTGCCGTTAGTGTTTCTAACTTTGCTTGTTCTTTTTCTTCGGCAATTTTATCCAAATAGTAATGATAATCCCCTAGATAGACGCGGAATTCACCATTACGTATCTCGACGATTTTATTCGCTACCTGAGAAATAAAATAGCGATCGTGAGAAACGACAATTACAGTGCCATCATAATTTTGGATTGCTTCTTCCAGCATTTCTTTGGCTGGGATATCTAAGTGATTTGTCGGCTCATCTAAAATTAGTAAATTTGCAGGACGTAAAAGCATTTTGGCTAACGCTAAACGCGCTTTTTCTCCCCCACTTAATGCTGCGACTGGCTTCAACACGGTGTCCCCAGAAAACAAAAATCGTCCTAACAGCGTGCGGACTTCTTCATTTTTCCAGTCGGGAACTTCATCATGGATGGTTTCCATGACGGTTTTGTTTAAATCCAAGGCTTCGGCTTGATTTTGCTCAAAATAGCCAGGAAGAACGTTGTGTTCGCCTAACCCAACAGTACCTTCTGTGGGTTTTTCGCTACCCGTAATCAAACGCAGCAGAGTGGATTTACCGGCACCGTTGGGACCGAGAAAAGCAATGCGATCGCCTTTTTCAATTAAAAGATTTGCGCCCAGAAAGAGGATTTTATCATCATAGGTATGAGTCAAATCTTTAATTTCCACTACTTCCCGTCCGCTGCGGGGTGCGTCCGGAAAGCGGAAGTGCAAAGTTCTTACCCCACCTACGGGTGCTTCAATCCGTTCGATTTTATCAAGTTGTTTTTCGCGGCTTTTTGCTTGAGTACTGCGGGTAGCACTAGCGCGGAATCTGTCTACAAAGGTTTGCTGCTTTTCTAGTTCTTTCTGCTGACGTTCGTAAGCGCTAAGTTGCGCTTGTTGACTTTCAGATTTTTGTAACAGGTAGGCTGAGTAATTACCGAGATAAGTGCTGGAAACACCGCGTTCAGTTTCCACAACTTGGGTACAAAGCCGATCTAAAAACTCCCGGTCATGAGATACTATTACCATCGGGGTAGTCAGCCCTTTGAGGTAAGTTTCCAGCCATTCGATGGTTTCTAAGTCAAGGTGGTTGGTAGGTTCATCCAGCAGCAACAAGTCAGGTTTTTGGAGTAGGATTTTACCCAAACTCATCCGCATTTGCCAACCACCGCTAAAAGCGCTGACTAAGCGATCGCTATCTGCACCATCAAAACCCATTTCTGGCAAAATTTTGTCAATTTTTGCCTCTAATCCATAGCCATCAAGCGCTTCAAACTGCCTTTGGAGACGATCCATTTTGTCGATCAGTTTGTTTAACTCTTCTGGAGTTGCCGTTTCCATTTCCCGATGCACCTGTGACAAAGCTTCATTAACTTTGTTTGCTTCGACAAAGGCACGCCAAAATTCTTCTTTAACAGTACGGCTGGGGTCTACTTCAAATTCTTGGTTGAGGTAAGCTATATGTAAGCTAGAAGGACGTATAATAATGCCTGCGGTGGGTTCAACTTCTCCAGCGATGATTTTTAGTTGGGTAGATTTGCCGGCACCGTTAACACCGACTAAACCGATGCGATCGCCAACTTTGACTTCCCAGTTTACATCTTTAAGAATTTCGCCTGTGGGATAAATTTTACTGATATGTTCAAGTCGCAGCATGAGAGTGTCTCTAGGGATAGGGTAGGGTTAACAGAGGCGCAGAAGCTCACGCCGTGTCCAAATATTAACAAAATTTAACTACATATTTCGTATTGATTCTGGGCATAGAGAGGATTTTGGCGGTGTCACGAGAATGCTACTATGCTGCTATTTGCCTCACCTCTTCAATACTCAAGCCTAAGCCTTGTGCAACTTGTTCCACACTCAAGCCTAGTTTTAACATCAAAGGCGCTATTCTTAACTTTTCTAAACGCGCACCTTCTTTTCTCCCTTCCTCAAAGACTTCTTTTCTGCCTTCTTCCTTACCTTCTTCAAAGGCTTCCTGATAAAATCTGGTTTGCTTTAACTCACTTAAACTAAACATTGGCTGTATTTCCTTCTAACGCTTGTTGCAATATTACTATTGCGCTGCTTTCCTTACTTCTTCAACACTCAAACCTAACTCTTGTGCCGTTTGTTCCACACTCAAACCCAATCTCAACAACAAAGGTGCTGTTTTTAACTTTTCTAAACGCGCACCTTCTTCCTTACCTTCAAGCTTGCCTTCTGTAAAGGCATCCTGATAAAATCTGGTTTGCTTTAACTCACTTAAACTAAACATTGCTTGTATTTCCTCCCTAGTCATGCTTGGAAACTTGTAGACGATGATTGTCTCTATTAATTGTAATAATTGCTGTTGAGGAATTCCACCGCCGACATTTTGCGTAACTCTGTCTATTAACTCCCTCGCTTGTGCGATCGCTGTCTCTTCATCTGAAATTACTAACTTGATAGTAGCAATCCCAATTGGTAGCGAAGCTGTTTCACCTAATTCATCCAAATAAATGCGACTGACTCGGTGACTTGCGAAGAACTCCCGGTAATGTTTTATATCTCCTGTCTCCATACTCCGAGTTGGATAGATAACAGCAGCAAACCAATCATTTTTGGGTTTATTCTGACGAAGATATAAACATATTTCTGAAAACAATCGAGAGTAAATTTCTGAATCTGGTTGAAATTGAACTTCAGCAAAATAAATCGGGTTTTCCTCGGTTTGGGTGGGAAGAAAAACCCCATCAATTCTAAATGCTGTTTGTTTAACTTCAACTGATGCAAATTGATATAAATCAGCTTCTTCTGGAGGTTCCCCGATGAGTTCAAAGAAGATGCTAGGGAATTCTTGGAATAAGCGATAAAAGATGCTGTCGGTTTTCACAATTTAGTATTATCTTGCATAAGATTGAGTTTGAAACGCAAAGGAGCGCTAAGTTAAGCGCAAAGGTACGCTGAGGTTATTGTGATTTAACTGGGTGCTGAACAACCTAGAATAGTTTTACCTTGTTTTTCTTTTTCAGCTAATTCTAAATTCAATTCCAGCAGCTTCTCTAAAATGTCGTCGTTAGGATTAAAATCATACGCTTGCGTCACCAGTTTATCAAGTTGTTGATGCAGTTTATAAAGCTGGCTCGTTGGTTCATTAAAAAACTTATTGTACAGTGTCGTAATTCCCCATTTTTTCGCTTCCATTTGTTGAGTGCGATATTGATTAATTTCTTCAGCTTTTGCGCGAATTTGATTAACTAATTTAGCATCAGGTGTTTGGGGAAAGGGGAAAGTTTCAAAGCAAGTATTGTGAGTGTAAGCAATATCAGCTTTTAAAGTTGATTTTTGAGCGTGCATCCAAATACGATGAACTTGAGATGAGAGAACACCAAAAATATAAAAATCATCAGATGCAACAGCTTTAGTCTTATTACCTGGAAGCCATTCAAGAGGACAAGGAATAAAAATAGCCCATTTGGATACTTCCGGAACTGCGAAGTAGTAAGATAAACGTGCGATCGCGTTTCTCATTTCTAAACGAGTACGAAGAAACTTCCACCAATAAGTTCTAGCTTTTGCATCTCGGTTATTATCTCTTTCTGGTTTAACTTTGGCTTTTATGTATTCAAAAGGTAATTGATAATCAATCGCTTCCTCAATACTCATGTCATTAAAATCAATAATCCAGCGTTCCGGTTTCCCATGAGGATTTTTAGCCAGATTTGCACCCATTGAAAAAAGCTTTAAAACATCTTGATTTTTTGAATCAGCTTTAATCCAATTTGTCACCTGTTGTTCAGTAACTATAAATCCTTCACCAACTGGAATTACACCCTGAAAGCATTTATTGAGATTTGCTTTTAATCTAACAGCTTGTGAAACATCAACCGTCGCTTTCAGTGAAGAACTTATTCTTGAAACTACCTCATTATCTAAATAGTATTTATTAGGTAACTCTTTACTCCAATTAACAATACTAACATGAACCTTAGCCTCACCCGACCAAGGTTGTGTAGAAACAGCTTCATGAATATAACCATTATTTTGAGTAATGTAATCTAAAGCAGCAATTCTACTTTTACCTTGACTAACTGAATTAGTCCCAACTAATCCGGCTCTACCTTTTTCACCAATGTTATTATGAGCTAACCGAAACCAATAAGCGCAAAAATCCACAGAATCTTTGACATCTGGAAAGCGTTGAAAAACTTTGTCTATATATTCATCTCCCAAAGCTATTCTCATATGCTTTCCACCCAAAAAAGGCGGATTGCCGATAATTACATCAGCCTTTTGCCATTCACTAAAAAGCGCATCTTGACAAACAATATTATTATCTAAAGTATCCAAAGGCAAAGCCGGTTCAGTCAATTTCAAATTATCAATAGCAATCTTCCGCGCAATCATCAAAGTCACCCGCGCTAACTCCACCGCAAACGGATTTGTATCCATACCATAAAATTGTTGTGGTGTCACAAAACCCATTTGCATTTGCTCATTAGCAGACTTACGACGCTGAGAAATCTTATCTAACAACAGCATTTCAATTCGCTTTAATTCTTGATATGCCATGTAGAGAAAATTCCCAGAACCACAAGCCGGATCTAACACGCGATAACTTTGTAATTCCAATTGCAAAGCCGAAAGTTCAGCAATAGTCGTTGCTGCTTCAATTCTTTCTTCCCAATATCTACTAATAGTTGGACGAACAATTTTCATAATGTCCGCTTCTGAGGTAAAGTGAATTCCGCGTGCATGACGCTCTTTTTTATCCACCGTCCCTTCAAACAAATTCCCGAAAATCGCCGGACGTACTTTACTCCAATCTTCCCGCGCTGTTACATCCAAAAAGTTCAATTCTTCCCGCGTTAAATCAATTCCATGAATCAACGAAAATAAACCGCCGTTAAAATAATCTACACCTTGATAACGTCCCGCTGGCGTAATTCCTGGCTGATTCATTTCCCGAAATAAACCACCCAAAACATCGTAAGAACTTGCCCCTTTCATGCAATCCTGAACGCAGGAAATAAACATATCACGGGGTAATAATTGCCTATCCTCAGCAAACATCGCTAGCACGCATTGCAAAATAAACCGCTGCGCTGTCAACTTCTCAATTTTGCGCTTTTCCAACTCCAGCAGTAATTCTCCCATGCGACGTGCAGCGCGTTCTGTCACGACTAACTGGTTATTTCTAAATACAGGAGTTTTGTCTCCCAATTCCATAAACGCAAAGGCTCCTGCCCTTTCTGGCAGTTGCTCCAGGGGAATTACATCTACGGGTGTATCTAGTTGAATATCAAAGTCAAAAATCCAGAATTCGTCAAAATTGCACAATAAGACATAACGCGGACGATTTGGAACTAACCGCGTCCAATAATCAAATGCTTGGGAATAATGCTTACTTAAATCTTCCCCGCGCTTCTTCATCTCAATTAATACGCGGGGTTTCCACACCAAATCAGCAAAGCCGGTTTTACCCTTCTTGCTGGCTTTTTTAATCGCTTCTTCGTAACTCGCTCCTGCTTCTAGCGCTCCTTCATGTCCAAATGCTCGAAAAAACCGATCTAAAAAGGTTTGCGCTTCTTTTCTTTCTTCACCTTTGATGTGCTGCTGACAAAAATTAACAAACTTGTGGAGACTTTCAGGTGTAGCTGCTACCATTTGGGATTTTTGATGTGAGAGGAATAGCCAGTATTTTCAACTATTCCTTTGTGATAAATTCATCAATCCAAATGGTATTTTATATTTGGTAAATTTGCACATCCTCCCTCAGGCTGGAAGCCTGGGGCTATACGTACAAAGCCCACCTGCGTGGGCTAGAATCATTTAGCCCACGTAGGTAAGCTCTTGTTTGTATAGCCGCACCCTTCTAGGGTGTCGGGCAGAATTGTATTGGGATGGGCGATCGCTCCAAGGCTCAAAATTCAACTAACTTTCGCTTCATCTCCCGCAGACTCAGCCACAGCAGCCAATCTCGCAGCAGCAGCTTGAACTATCTGAGCTACATGAGACAAAGGCATGTGATTAATTTGTCTTAAAATCACAGTCAAATCTGAAGTTTCTGGTACTGCTTTGCCTTCCAAGCAGCAGAGTAACTCTTCCAACGTATACCCTGCACGAGTTGCTATCTGAGCCAGATTTTCAGTATCTGGCACTTTCACACCCTTTTCCCACATTTGAACAGCAGTAGCAGAAACTCCCAAAAGCTTGCCAAAAGCTCTTTGACTCGTTGAACCACGAGCTAGTTTGATAATTTCAACCAGTTTTTCTCTGCTTTCTATGTTCACTGCTTTTATAGCTAGTCAACTTTATTTACAAGTTTAGTTGCAATATTACAAGTTTACTTTTATATTGACAGGCTTGTCTTTTAGCAGTAATCTATATCTTACGTTGCAAATAGACAACTGCGGTTCACATTAGCTCACAATATTCACTACTTACAAGTTTCGTATTTATGTTTTTCTGCCTGGAGTAGTTCGTTTGAGTGTTTCTCAACTGGCTTTGGCTTCATCTCCTGAAGCTTCAGCAACAGAAGCAAATCGCTCCGCAGCAGCTTGAGCTATCTGAGCTACTTGAGACAAAGGCATATACTTAATTTGTTTAATAATCAGATTAAATTCTGAAGATTGCGGTATCGCGTCGCTCTCTAAGTAACCAAGGAACTGCTCTAATGTATAGCCGGCTCTCGCTGCTATTTTTCCCAAATTATCGGTATCTGGAACGCTGTCACCCCTTTCCCATGACTGAACAGCCGTAGTAGAAACTCCCACAAGTTTAGCAAACGCTCGCTGACTCAGCGTACCACGAGTTTTTTTGACTATTTCTATTAGTTTCTTTCTAGCCTCTGTATTCACGGCTTAATGGCTACTCAACTATAATTACCAGTTTACTTGTACGTTTCGACGTTTTGTATGTAGTTATTTAACAATAAGGCTAGTTCATATTGACTTACAATCTCTGTTATTGATAATCTCAAGACAGTAAGGTATTTATCACCAATAAGGCTTAAACAGTAATCTTTCATACGAAAAACTCGATTTGCTTAAATGGCAATGCTTACGTATGGGCATTACTGCCAATAACAGGGAGGGTGCATCATGGTTAGTTGGACACGCAAGAAAACACAATATCGCCCCAAAGGTCAAAGTTTAATAGCCGCTAATAAAATTAAACCACAATTTTGGCACATTTCAGAAGTCGAAGCAAAAGAAGCACTCATAGCCCAAGGTGAGCGTGTCCACAAAATCAAGAAAATCCGCTGCCTGAAGCATCAAGTTTGTATTTCTTATTGGAATGAGCAAGGTGGTGTATGCAGCAGCTTTTTCAGCTACCGAATTTTTGCGCGTTGGCAGAATGAAGTAGAAAAGGTAATTTATACCTGCCCTACAGTGAAGGAATGGACAAAATTACAACGCATCATGCGGTATGAATTCGCTTATTACAAATATTTACGAGAAATTGAAGATGCACTTGACACCGCATTAGAAAACCGCTTGTGTGTATTGAAAATCACAATAGTGCAAGCGGTTTTTACAGATAATTACGTAGAGACGTTCCACCGGAACGTCTCTACCGCGCCTTATAATTAATTACTAGCGCCGGAAGTGGCGAGTTCCGCTAACCGTTCCTGCTGGTCTTGGGAGATACAAGATTGAATCAGTGGCTCTAAATCGCCTTCCAAGACAGGGTTAAGGGAATAATTTTGACCAAGACGGTGGTCGGTGGCACGGTTATCTTTGTAGTTGTAAGTGCGAATCTTTTCAGAACGCGAACCTGTACCAACTTGCGATCGCCTCATGGAAGTTACTTCTTCTTGTTGTTCGCGCAACTTGATTTCATACAACTTTGCCCGTAAAATTTGCATAGCCCGCTCTTTGTTTTGTAACTGGCTGCGTTCTTCGGTACAGAAAATCCGAATTCCGGTAGGTTTGTGCATCAAGTCAGCCGCAGTTTCCACCTTGTTGACGTTTTGCCCACCAGCACCACCAGAACGAGCTGTAGTCATCTCAATATCCTTCGGGTCGATGTGAATTTCCACCTCATCCACCTCTGGCATAATCGCTACAGTCGCTGTCGAGGTGTGAACTCGTCCTCCAGCTTCGGTTGCTGGCACACGCTGCACGCGATGCACTCCAGCTTCAAACTTCAGCTTGCTGTAAACGCTATCACCCTGAATTTCCAAAATCACTTCTTTGAAGCCGCCCATCTCACCGAGAGACTCACTTACCAGCTTCACTTTCCAACCTTCAGTATCAGCATAGCGCGAATACATCCGTAGCAAATCCCCAGCCCAGATACTTGCCTCATCGCCACCAGTACCGGCGCGAATTTCCAACATGATATTTTTATCATCATTCGGGTCGCGGGGTAACAGCAATACCTTCAAGCGAGTTTCTAAATATTCTATTTTCTGCTGAAGTTCATCGACTTCCAGTCCTGCCATTTCTTGCATTTCTGGATCGCTGCTTGCTTCTTTGTAAACTTGACGTGCCCCGATCAAGTCTTCAGTAGCAGTTTTCCAAATTTCATAAGTATCTACTACCTCTTCTAAAGAAGAGCGTGACTTGGCGATCGCTTGATACTCATCCGGATTTCTCGCAGTATCGGGATCGCCAAGCCGACGAGTTAATTCATTAAAAGTTTGTTCAACGGATTTTAATTTATCCAGCAGGTATGATTCAGCCATGACGAGTCTTTGCGCTCCTTTAAATAACAAATTGGCTTAGGAAAAAATACAACCGACCCCGAAAAGTACAGGGTCGTCGTTAACACTGCCCAAGCCAACCCGCTACTTTTTCTTTTTGCCGCCTGCGCCTTCTTCACCTGACGATGAGGACATACCGTACTTGCGAAGGAAGCGTTCTACTCGACCTTCGGTGTCAATCATCTTCTGGGTGCCGGTATAGAATGGGTGGTTTCCAGACCAAACATCTACATGCAATTCTGGCTTGGTTGAGCCAATGGTCATTACAACTTGACCGTTGCAGTAAACTTTCGCATCTGGATACCACTTAGGATGAATATCAGGTTTAGCCATTTTCCTTTCGTGGTTAACTATATAAATTATAACTGGGGACGGGGGACTTTAAGGAGGGGAAAAGGTTAAAGGGTAAAGGGTAAAGGGAAGAAAAGAAAGTTTTTTTCTTCCTTTGGTACTTCCTCTTTTCCCCTTCCTGCTGCCCCATACTCAATGCCCAATTGTTTATCGTTTCGAGTACTGAGGTGCTTTGCGGGCTTTGTGCAAACCGTATTTTTTCCGCTCTTTCGCCCGTGGATCGCGGGTGAGGTAGCCTTCGGTTTTCAAAGGTGGGCGGTTTTCTGGGTCTAGCTGACACAGCGCACGGGCGACTCCTAAGCGAACAGAGTCAGCTTGTCCGGTTAAGCCGCCACCTTCAGCTTTCACCAAAATGTCATATTCGTTTTCCAGTCCCAAAGTTTCTAGGGGTGCTTTGATGACTCCTAAGTAGTTGGCGTTGAATTGGAAGTATAAATCTCCAGGTTTGCCATTCACAATCATCTGACCGGTACCTGGAACTAGGCGTACCCGTGCTACTGAGCATTTACGGCGACCAGTACCCCAGTAAACGGCGCGACCGCTGTTGGTGTCTACTGCTTGCATTAGTTTTCGGCTCCAGGAATTGTATTAATTTTTAGTTCTTTAGGTTGTTGCGCTGCGTGGGGATGAGCTGCACCAGCGTAAACTTTCAGTTTGGTAAATAACTGCCTGCCAAGGCTATTTTTCGGTAGCATACCTTTGACGGCGACTTCGATAATCCGTTCTGGTAAACGGTCTTGCAGCTTGGCGAAGGTTTCGGTTTTCATCCCACCAGGACGACCGGAGTGGCGACGGTAGATTTTTTGAGTCCGCTTTTTGCCTGTGACTGTGACTTTCTCAGCATTGACGACAACGACGAAGCCGCCTGTGTCCATGTGAGGGGTATATTCTGGTTTATTTTTGCCACGCAAAATCATGGCGATTTCGGTTGCGAGGCGACCTAAGCGTTGGTCGGTAGCATCTACTACGTACCACTCACGCTCAATTGATGCTACAGGAGGAAGGTAAGTTTTGTTTGTTGTCATTTGTCATGTGTCCTTTGTCAAAAGTCAAGAGTCAAGAGTCAAAAGTCAAGAGTTTTTACTAATAACCAATAACTAATAACCACTAACTAAAAGCTAATTTTGGTAAGGTGTCGTACCAAACTTCTTGGGGAAAGGGAAAATCTGGATAGCCGACTCGCAACAAGCATAATCCTTGGGGGGGTGCGGCATATTTGACTTTTTCCCGGTGTTGATCTGTCCAGATTTCTGTAAAGTTAGAAAGCGATCGCTCAAGTGAACCTACTTCTACCAGCATTCCTACCAACAGCCGCACCATGCCATACAAAAATCCATCTGCCTGAATTTCAATATGAAGAAATGATCCTGTACGATAACACTCCGCTGCTTGCACTTCTACCCAGGAATGCTTGCGCTTTGAACCCGCACGGTGAAAAGCAGCTAAATGATGCTTTCCCATCAAGGGTTTAAGGGCAGCCTGAATTAAAGCTTCATCCAGGGGTGCATAATAATAATGCCAACTAAAGGGTCTAACGAACAAGTTCGGTCGGTCTTCGGTGTAAAGCGTGTAACGATACCGTCGATAAGCTGCACTAAAGCGAGCGTGCCAACTGTTACTTACACCTGCCGAAGCCCGAATCAATATATCTTTGGGCAGATAACTATTAAGAACTGTTGCCCACTTGTCGGCGGGGATTCTACCTGTAGCATCAAAATGGGCTACTTGAGCAGCCGCGTGAACTCCGGAATCGGTTCGACCTGCGCCGTGTAGTGTCACATGATACCCCAGTATAACTGAGATAGCTTTTTCTATCTCTTCTTGGACGGTACGCTGTTGTAGTTGTCGTTGCCACCCATGAAAATGAGTGCCCAGGTATTGAATTACTAGGGCTACTCTATAAGTCGGTGTTGAGGAGTGGCTTTCTAACATAGGTATTTGGTCAATAGTCAATAGTCAAAAGTCATTTGTTTAAAATTCGTAAACTTATGACCACTGACTAATGACTTAAACCAATTCAATTATTGCCATTTGTGCATTGTCACCCCGACGCGGGATGGTATGCAGAATGCGAGTGTAACCACCTTGACGATCGCCATACCTGGTGGGGGCTTGTTCAAACAAAGCATGAACTAGTTGTTTGTCGAAGATATAGCCAAGGGCTTGACGACGTGCTGTCAGCGAGCCATTTTTGGCTAGGGTAATCATTTTATCCACTTCGCTTCGCAAAACTTTAGCGCGAATTAAAGTGGTGGTGATCCGACCATGACGAATCAGCTCGGTGGTGAGCGATCGCAATAAAGCACGACGCTGGTCGGCTGGCTTACCAAGTTTTTTGACGCGACAACGGTGACGCATAATCTTTTTGTTAGTTGTTAGTTGGAGCGTTGGAGCGTTGGAGCGTTGGAGCTTTGTTGATTGGAGCGTTGTTGGTTGCTCTACTAACAACTAACCACGCTCTTACTAACTACGCTCCAACCTACTATGCGTGTTTTGAGCCTCTTTCCTGGGGCAGAGTAATGCCTAAGCGTCGCTGTAAAGCTTCTACTACTTCTTCTGCCGACTTCTGACCGAAGTTTTTGATTTCTAACAGGTCTTCTTGGGTGAAATCCAACAAGTCTGCTACAGAGTTAACTTGTGCTCGTTTGAGACAATTATAAGCTCGTACAGAAAGCTGCAATTCTTCGATGGGAATCTGAGCGGTTGGATCGTCTGGGATATCCGAGTTTGTATCTACTGGATCGAGGGAGATATCTTTCAACGGATTGAATAAATCTACCAAGATAGCAGCAGCAGAGGAAAGTGCTTCTTGAGGTGAAATACTGCCATTTGTCCAAACTTCCAACAGTAGTCGGTCTTTGGGTATGGAGTTATCTCCACGGAAGTCTTCTACGCTATAATTAACTTTCCGCACTGGCATAAATACGGAGTCGATTTGGAGAAAATCTAAAGATGTAGCTTCCTCACGTCCTCGCTCTACGGTGCGATATCCTTTGCCTTTCTCGATGCGGAATTCCATTTCCAGCTTTGCTCCCTCTGCGATGGTAGCTACATACTGGGTTTGGTCGATGACTTCTACTTCACTAGGCAAATCAAAATGTGCCGCAGTGATTATTGCTGGACCTGTCACAAGTAACCGACCAATCTGGGGTTGAGAAGAATAGTTTTTTAGGATAACTTCCTTCATTTTCATGAGGATTTCCAGTACGTCTTCTCGCACACCCGGAACTGTGGCAAATTCGTGTGAAACGCCTGCAATCCGCACTGCGGTTACTGCTGTACCCTCTAGATTGGATAGTAAAACTCTTCTTAGGGCGTTGCCTACTGTGGTTCCTTGACCGCGCTCTAGAGGTTCTAAGACAAATTTACTGTAATGGTTCCGACTTTCTTCTGTATTGGATTCTACACATTCAATTTGAAACTGCGGCACGGAGTAGCCTCCCTTCTTTTAAGGTGCTGCTAAAAGGCAAATCAATTGCCTCGTCTTTATTTACTTAATGCTTTGGAGCTTTAAGCAAGGTCTTTCACGTCTTGCTTCTGCTTGAAAAATGTTAGGTATTTGAAGCTTGACTTATAGCTTGTGGACGATGCCGCAACGGGTGCGATCGCCCAACTTTCCTATGTCTAAACTCGACGACGCTTGGGGGGACGGCAACCATTGTGAGGAATCGGGGTAATATCCCTAATCAATGTAATTTCCAATCCCGCTCCTTGCAATGCCCGGATAGCGGTTTCTCTACCCGCTCCAGGACCTGAAACCATTACCTCAATTTGGCGCATTCCAGAGTCCATCGCTCGGCGGGCTGCACTTTCTGCTGCGGTTTGTGCGGCAAAGGGAGTTCCCTTTTTTGCTCCTTTGAAACCGCTAGAACCGGCACTTGCCCAAGAAATCACATCTCCGTTTTGATCGGTAATGGTGACAATGCTATTGTTGAAAGTAGACTGGATGTATGCCATTCCGTTAGGAACGTTGCGTTTTTGCTTTTTGCTGCCACTTTTTTTAGTTGGTTGTCGCGCCATAATATCGGTCTAGTTGAATAATGGTAATAGTTGTTGTCAGACAGCGTTGAAAATTTATTTGCCAGGAGCTTTCTTCTTACCTGCCACTGTCTGCCGTCTGCCTCGACGAGTTCTGGCATTTGTACGAGTTCTCTGTCCTCTGACTGGCAAGCCCATCCGATGACGACGACCTCTGTAGCTGCCAATATCAATCAGACGCTTGATGTTCAATCCCTCTAAACGCCGCAAGTCACCTTCTACTTGATAGTCGCTCTCAATGATTCCCCGTAGCGCTGCTACATCAGCATCACTTAAGTCTTTTACACGAATGTCGGGATTGACACCAGTATTCTTTAAGATTTCTTGCGATCTAGATAATCCAATTCCGTAGATATAGGTTAGACCAATTTCTACGCGTTTGTCGCGTGGAAGGTCTACTCCGGAAATACGTGCCATTTGTTGCTTTCTCCCTATTGTTCTGGCTATGAATGTTGTTACTATCTGCGTTGCGTTGTGATTTTTATTGCCTCACCTGCTTTTCGCGTTATCCCTGACGTTGCTTGTGCTTGGGATTAACACAAATTACCATCACCCGCCCGCGACGTTTGATAACGCTACACTTGTCACAAATTTTCTTGACTGAAGCTCTGACTTTCATGCCGTTCTTAATTGACTCCAAATAGTTAATTATAGCATTTTTGGGGAATTTAGTCAGTTAAATTTTTGGGAAACACCAAATCTAGTTGTTTATGGTAAAATTATCTACATGTACTTACTTGTTCGATCTGTCGATAAGTGATTCTGCCTTTTTTATGGTCGTTATTATCTAACTTCACCCTTGACGCGCGATCGCTCTTGTAAAATTTTCATATAGTGACGATGCCGGGGGAGGTAAGCCAAGATATTAGATGCATTGTCTGTTTTCAACGTGGAACCAGTAAGCTTTGAGAGTAGAGCCATTTTCCCGTTCCACAAGAGCGACTGTGCTAAAACTTCGACTTCCGAGTAGCTTCAATTTAAATTGCATCTTGTTGGGCAATAATATTTACCTCCAGTTAAAAGTTTTACCATTACCTACATTTTCGATCTGTCGAGAAGTGATTTGACCCTTTGTCAAGTCCTAGGGATTTAATTCCACGGTTGACGCGCGATCGCTCTTACGTAAAAATTTGATATGGTAGCGTTTCGGGAGAAGGTAAGCCAACATGTTAGATGCATTGTCTCTTTTCAACCTGAAACCAGTAAGCTTTGACAGTAGAGCCATTTTCTAGTTAAATAAGAGGGATTGTGGTAAGACTTGGGGATAGTACCTTCAACCTACTTCTTCCGCAGTCGATAAGTGATTCTACCCTTTGTTAGGTCGTAGGGAGTTAATTCGACTTTGACGCGATCGCCAGGTAAAATCTTGATATAGTTCCGGCGAATCTTACCTGAAATATGAGCCAGAACATTAAAGCCATTGTCGAGGTCAACGCGAAACATCGCATTTGGTAGGGACTCTGTGACAGTGCCTTCCATTTCAATCAAATCTTGTTTAGACAATTTATTTTTTCCTCAATTCAACAGTCTCCTCAGACAGTTGCAGTAACTACATCTGCAAGAGAACACATTTGGGCGATTATATCAACAGTTTCTTAATATATTTTAGCGAAATTTTCTATCTATCCTGCCCGAAGGGGGAGTGGGGAGTGCTGTTAGTGGGGGATAAAACATATATAGAGAAAAAAAGAAAAATCTTCACTATGAATCTTCATTCTCTCCCTACTCCCTATTCCCTACTCCCTTTTGAAACTAAAAAGCGATTACCTTCTTAAGTTCATTAGTGACTTCTTCTTGGGATTGATTACCATTGACGATGAGGAGTTGTTGCTTCGCTCCGTAATAATCAATCAAAGGAGCAGTTTCATTGCGGTAAACTTCTAAGCGACGACGAATCACCTCTTCGGTATCATCTTTGCGTCCGCGTTCGAGTAAACGTGCTACCACTACATCATCTGGCACATCCAGATTGATTACCTTTTCACCGTTAGGAACGTGCATTTTTTGCAGCAATTCCTGCAAAAAAACTGCTTGCGTTACTTTGCGCGGAAAGCCATCTAAAATCCATCCTGACTTAGTATCCGGTTGGCTGAGGCGTTCCTGCACTAGCGATTCCATTAGCTGGTCGGGAACCAACTCGCCGCTATCAACGTAATTTTGAGCTTTTATTCCTAAAAGGGTTTGCTCTTTCATTGCTTGACGCAATATATCACCCGTGGAAATATGGGGAATATTGCAATCGTAAGCCAAGTTTTGAGCTTGAGTTCCTTTACCGGCTCCAGGTGGTCCCAAGAAGATTAATCGCGTCACTATTATTTCACCATTCCTTCATAGCGCTGAGAGATGACGTAAGTTTGGACTTGTTTTGCTGTTTCAATCGCCACACCAACCAGAATTAACAACGAAGTTGCGCCAATTCCTTTAAAGGTTGGCACACCTAAAGAGCTTTCTACAGCGGTGGGGATAATTGCAACCAAGCCCAAAAAGATAGCACCTAAAAAAGTTAGTCGATTCGTCACCCGCTCAATATACTCGCTCGTTGTTTTACCCGGACGAACGCCAGGAATGCTAGAACCCATTTTTTTCAAGTTCTGCGCCACATCTACTGGGTTAAGAATCAACGAAGAGTAGAAGTAGCTGAAGAAAACAATAGAAATGAGGTAAATCAGCGAGTATGCCCAAGGCGCAGAACCACCCGGACTCAAATAAGTGTTAACAATATTAATCAAGTCTGGATTTTTGGTGAAATTCGCGAGCAAAAGTGGCAAACTCAAGATGGCAGCCGCAAAAATAATCGGCATAACACCGCCTTGATTTAGCCGTAGGGGTAGATAGCTACGTTGCTCTGCCAAAACACGCCGACCGACTTGACGACGAGCGGAAATAATTGGGATGCGCCGCGTTCCTTCTTGAACAAAGACAATCCCAACAATCGTTACCAAGAACACCAACACTAATACAATCACACGCCCGACTATTTCCCGACCGCCGACTTGTACCAAGTCGATGGTATCGCCCAAAGATTTTGGTAGTGAGGCGACAATGTTGACAAATATCAACAAAGATGCTCCATTTCCAATGCCTCGTTCGGTGATTAGTTCTGATGCCCACATAACGAACATAGAACCAGCCGTGAGAGCGATCGCTGTTTCCGCTACAAAAACAGGACCTGGTTCTTTAGCAAATTGCTGTAAGAAAAATGCTGAGAACGCAGTACTTTGAATAATCGCCCAACCTAAAGACACATAGCGTGTAATTTGGGAAATTTTTCGCCGTCCAGCTTCGCCTTCATTTTTCTGTAAATTTTCTAAAGCTGGAATCGCAGTTGTGAGCAATTGGATAATAATGGAAGCGTTAATGTAAGGCAAGATGCCCAAGGCAAAGACTCCCAAAGTAGAAAGTCCGCGTCCTGAGAATATATCTAACAAGCCGAATATCGCACTATTACCCTGAATCGCTTGGCGAAATAAGTCGCGATTTATTCCTGGTATGGGCAAATAGATGCCCAGGCGAATCAAAATTAAAATACCGACGGTGACAAGCAGCCGACCTCTTAGTCCAGCTGCTTGCGCCATCTGCATAAAAGTTTCTTGAGCCGTTGGGGCTTTGTCTCGACTAATCATAAAGGGCTACCTTTGAAATATGAAGTATGAAGTGTGAAGTGTGAAGTACAAAGTCAGAAGTATAAAATGTGAAGTATATATTTTTCATCCTTCATCCTTCATCCTTCATCCTTCATATAACTTCACAACTCCCACCAGCTGCCTCAATTTTGCTTCGAGCTTGACCTGTGAAAGCTGCTGCTTTGACATTGAGCGCAACGCTCAATTCCCCATTGCCCAAAATTTTCAATGGTGCTTTGGCACTAGTGATAATACCCGATGCCTTTAAAGATTCCAAAGTAACTTCTGTATTGGCAGCAAGGGAAGCTAGTTTCTCTACATTAATCGTAGTGTAATTTTTACGATTAATAACTGGAAAACCCTTTAACTTAGGGATACGGCGATACAACGGCTGTTGACCACCTTCAAAACCAGGTCGGGTGCTGCTACCAGAGCGAGATTTTTGACCCCGCATACCTAAACCAGCACTGGCACCTTGACCGGCAGAAATACCCCTACCTACACGCTTCTTGCGTTTTTTCGAGCCTTTTTGAGGACGAACATCATTTAGTCTCATAATTTTGTCAATGGTCAATGGTTAATGGTCAATAGTCAATGAACTTTTGACTCTTGACTCCTGACTCTTGACTTTTGACTTGTTAAATGTAGAGATTCTCAATAGGAACGCCTCTATCTTCGGCAACTTGGGCGAAGGTACGCAGGGTAGATAGGGCATTAACTGCGGCTCTAGCATTGTTAAGTGGATTATTGGAGCCGAGTTGTTTCGCTAAAATGTTGCGAACTCCGGCTAACTCTAATACGGTACGGACAGCACCACCAGCAATTACCCCGGTTCCTGGAGATGCTGGTCGCATCATGACTTTTGCGCCACCACCGGTGCCATCAATCGGATGGGGAATAGAGTTAGATTTGGTCATGGGGATTTCGATCAGATGCTTTTTGCCGTCGGCTACGCCTTTTTTAACGGCACCAATTACATCTGAAGCTTTACCCACACCCACCCCAACTTGACCGCGTTCGTTACCGACAACAACGATCGCTCGGAAGCTGAGTTTTTTACCACCTTTAACGACCTTACTAACGCGTCGGATCTGAATCACCCGTTCTTGCCAGGTTGTCTCTTCTTTTTTGGCGCGTTTTGTTTTGTTTTTACGCTCAGTTGCCATAATTAATGCTATGTAGGTTGTTGGTTGTTAGTTATTAGTTGTTATTTGTTAGTTGTTATTTGCCCCACTAACCACTATCAACTATCCACTAACTAATTACTAATTTTAGAATTCTAAGCCGGCTTCCCGTGCGGCGTCAGCTAGGGCTTTGATGCGACCGTGATATAAATTACCACCGCGATCAAAAACTACTTGAGTTATGCCTTTTTCGAGCGATCGCACTGCAATCAACTTGCCAACTTGCACACTAGCTTCCCGGTTCGCTCCTGTAGACAAATTAGATTTCAAATCTGGTTCTACACTCGAAGCTGCCACAATTGTGTGATGCTTGGTATCATCAATTATCTGGGCATAAATATGCTCGTTCGAGCGAAATACAGCTAAACGCGGACGTTCTTCAGAACCGCTTACTTTCCCACGGACGCGTCGATGGCGACGCTGTTTAGATTCTTTGCGAGTAAGTTTCATTTTTACTTCTTACCTTTACCAGTCTTACCAGCTTTACGTCTAACCACTTCACCGGCGTAGCGAATACCTTTACCTTTATAAGGTTCTGGTCGGCGAACTTCGCGAATTTTCGCTGCGGTGTTGCCTACTATTTCTTTGTCATACCCGCTAACGATGACGTTAGTGGTACCTTCAACTGCAAATTGAATTCCTTCTGGTGGGGCAATTTGCACTTGATGGCTGTAACCCATATTCAAGATGAGGTTACGACCTTGAACTTGTGCCCTATAACCTACCCCTTGAATTTCCAACCGACGTTGAAAACCTGTGGAAACTCCTTCTACCATGTTGGCAACTAAAGTACGGCATAAACCGTGTAGCTGCCGAGATGTGCGGGATTCATCGCGTCGATTTACTTGTAATATTTCCCCATCTTGAGAGACACTCACATTTGGCGGAAGGTCGCGAGAAAGTTCACCTTTGGGACCTTTGACCACAACTTTTGTGCCGTCAATTGTTATTTGTACTTTGGCAGGGACTGTAATTGGACGTTTACCAATTCGAGACATAAATTTTTATCCTTTGTCCTAAGTCAAGAATCCAAAGTCCAAAATCCAGAGTCAAAAGTCCATTGACTGTTGACCATTGACTGTTGACCATTGACTGTTGACTGTTGACTGTTGACTGTTGACTGTTGACTACCAAACGTAGCAAAGCACTTCACCACCCAAGTTCTGACGCCGCGCTTCGCGATCAGTCATGATGCCACTGGATGTAGAAATAATCGCAATGCCAATACCGCCTAATACCCGTGGTAATTCTTTTTTATTGGAGTAAACCCGCAAGCCTGGTTTGCTTACCCGCTTTAAAGCGGTGATTAGAGGCTGGCGATTTTTACCCTTGTATTTCAGGGCAATCACCAAGTTACGCTTTACTCCATCTTCGGCTTCTTCGTATTCGGAAATAAAGCCTTCTTCACGAAGCACTTTGGCAATACTACGGGTTGTTTTTGTCGCTGGCACTAGTGTTGTTTGATGCCTCGCCATAGTAGCATTGCGGATGCGCGTCAGCATATCTGCAATTGTGTCGTTAGCCGCCATCGTTCCCTCGTATAACTGAACTTATTGATCGCGAAAGGGCATTCCCATTTCTTTGAGTAAAGCGCGTCCCTCTTCGTCATTTTTTGCGCTGGTGATGATGGAAATATCCATACCACGTACTTGATCGATCCTGTCGTACTCGACTTCTGGAAAAATTATCTGTTCTCTTACGCCAAGAGTGTAATTTCCCCGACCATCAAAGCTTTTAGGACTAATGCCGCGAAAGTCTCTAATTCTGGGCAAAGAAAGGCTGATTAGTCGGTCGATAAAGGCGTACATTCGTTCGCCTCTAAGTGTCACCATGATTCCAACAGGCATTCCTTGACGAATTTTGAAGCCAGCGATCGCCTTTTTTGCTCGTGTGACTACCGGTTTTTGACCTGTGATCACCGCAATTTCGCTTAACGAGGCTTCTAATGCTTTAGCGTTGGAAGCCGCTTCCCCCAATCCCCGGTTAATGGTAATTTTTAGTAACTTTGGTACCTGATGAATGTTGGTGTATTGAAACTGATTCATCAG
Organism: Nostocales cyanobacterium PMM_0081; assembly: GCA_949127805.1. Taxonomy (GTDB): domain Bacteria; phylum Cyanobacteriota; class Cyanobacteriia; order Cyanobacteriales; family Nostocaceae; genus Hassallia. Next base: position 10,064 of record CASBQC010000108.1, on the reverse strand, counting down.
TTTGGGGACGATTGTCTCTTGGTATAAATTTTTGAGTCTTGTTGTCGCCATATTTTTTTCCTGTTTATCCCTGGTCTTGGTCAGGGAAGAAGTTATGAGTTTTGAGTTTTGAGTTATGAGTTAAAGTCAATTTCTAACTCTTAACTCCTGACTCCTAACTATTTGTCAAGTATCTCGCCGGTTTTCTTTAACATCCGTACTTTCTTCCCTTCTTGGGTTGTGGTGTAGCAGATGCGACTAGCAACGTTTTGCTTGGTTGAATAAAGCATCACGTTGGAACTATGAATTGGGAATTCTTGGGTAAGAATGCGTCCCGATTCACCTTCCCCTTGGGGCTTGACGTGCTTAGTTTTAATGTTGACGCCTTTGACAATGACTTGACTAACTTGGGGAAGTGCTGTGACTATTTCACCAACTTTGCCTTTGTCTTTGCCGGCAATGACTTGCACGGTGTCGCCAGTTTTGACGTGCATTTTATGAAATACTTTAGGTTTCGGCTGTTTTGACATTACAGCACCTCCGGAGCCAAAGAAACGATTTTGGTAAAGTTTTTCTCGCGCAATTCCCGTGCCACTGGTCCAAAAACCCGTGTGCCTCTGGGATTACCATCTTTGTTGATGATAACTGCGGCGTTGTCGTCAAAGCGGATACTCATGCCGCTATCACGAATCATAGCTTTGCGGGTGCGGACAATTACCGCTTCCACGACATCAGACTTTTTAACTGCCATGTTAGGAATGGCATCTTTAACAACGGCGATAATTTTATCGCCTACACCGCCATAACGACGGTTTCCTCCGCCTCCGCCTAAAACGCGGATACACATTAATTTGCGGGCGCCGCTATTATCTGCGACATTAAGGTAGGTCTGGGATTGAATCACAATTTTTATTCCTTGTGGCGTTGGATCGAAAACTAACAACTATTAGGTTGTAGCTTTGGTATTGAGGATTTCTGTGACTTGCCAGCGCTTGGTTTTGCTCAGGGGTCGAGTTTCCTGAATGCGAACGCGATCGCCCACTTTACATTTGTTTTCTTCGTCGTGGACTTTATAGCGCTGGGTATTCACTACAATTTTGCCGTACTTGGGGTGAGGAGCGCGGTTTTCAATGGCGACTACCACCGTTTTTTGCATTTTGTCGCTCACTACCAAACCAACTCGTTCTTTGACTGCCATAATCTCCTACTTTTGTTTAAGTTATGAGTTATGAGTTATGAGTTATGAGTTATGAGTTGAAAATTTCAAAGCCAAAATTAATTGTTTTTAATTAACTCCTAACTCCTCACTCTTAACTCCTAACTTTCAACCGATGCTTTTTGTTTGCGCTCTGTCTCTACTGTTAGCAACTGGGCTAAACGGTGTCGAGCATGTTTGAATTGATGGGGCTTTTCTAATTGTCTGGTTGCTTTTTGCAAACGCAATTGAAATAGTTGCTTTTTCACAGCAAGAATTTCATCAGACAGTTTTTCGTCACTTAATTCTCTTGCTTCTGAAATCTTAGGCAGAGGCATGACTTACTCCTGCGGCTCCAATTCGGAGCGTGAAATGAACTTAGTTTTAATTGGTAACTTAAAGGCTGCCAAGCGCATGGCTTCGCGAGCGATTTCTTCAGTAACGCCAGCAATTTCAAATAAAATCCGTCCTGGCTTGACGACTGCTACCCAAAATTCCGGCGAACCTTTACCGGAACCCATCCGGGTTTCTGCGGGACGCATGGTTATAGGTTTGTCTGGGAAAATACGAATCCAAATTTTACCACCCCGGCGGATATAACGAGTCATTGCTCGACGGGAAGCCTCTATTTGTCGGGCGGTAATCCAAGCTGGTTCTTGAGCTTGGAGGGCAAAATCGCCAAAATTCAGGCTGCTACCACGGGTAGCTACACCGCACATCCGTCCGCGTTGTTGTTTGCGGAATTTAGTTCTTCTAGGACTTAACATGATTTGTTAGTTGTTGATTGTTAGTTGTTGGTTGTTAGTTGTTGGTTGTTAGTTGTTGGTTGTTAGTTGTTAGTTATTACCACGCTCCCAATAACCACTAACCACTAACCACTAACTATCCTTCATTTGAACGATCTTCAAATTGTTGGCGACGGCGTTGTTGTTGACGGCGACGAGGTTCGCGATCTCTGGTTGTTGGTTGTGCTGGAGTTTCTTCCTGTCCGGGAATGATTTCTCCTTTGAACACCCACACTTTGATACCGAGAATGCCGTAAATAGTTTTTGCGGTGCAGCAAGAGTAGTCAATGTCAGCCCGTAAGGTATGTAGAGGTACTCTACCTTCACGAGTCCACTCTGTCCGGGCAATTTCTGCACCGTTGAGCCGACCGCCAACTTGAACTTTAATGCCTTGCACACCAGCACGTTGAGCGCGTTGGATGGCTTGACGCACTACCCGACGGAAGGAAACGCGGCGTTCCAATTGTTGAGCAATGTATTCCGCAATCAAGTAAGCATCGGCATCAACTCGTTGTACTTCAACTACGTTAATGCGAATTTGGCGATTGCCACCTAACAAGTCTTGAAGTCCGGTACGTAATGCTTCAATACCTTGTCCACCTCGACCTACAACTACACCCGGTCGAGCCGTGCGTACTTCTAAATCGATTTGGTCTGCTTTGCGCTCAATTCGCACTTCCGAGATGCCGGCGTTGTTTTGAGCGTATCTACCCAGTTTTTGTTCTATGTAGTTACGCAGTTTGTAGTCTTCTTGAAGAAGTTCTGGATAACGGTCAGGAACGGCAAACCAACGTGATTGGTGTTCTTGAGTAATACCCAGCCGAAAACCGACTGGATGAATCTTTTGTCCCACAAATAGTTCCTCTAAAATTTCTGACTGTACGCAATTTTTTTACTGAGAGAAGCTTATTCAGCCGCACCAGTCGCAACTGCTACTGTGATGTGACATGTCGGCTTGCGAATTTGGTAAGCTCGACCTTGCGCTCTTGGTTGGAACCGTTTTAGGACTGGACCTTGATCGGCGTATGCTTGACTAATTACCAGTTTCGTGCGATCTAGCCCATTGTTATGCTCGGCATTAGCGGCAGCGCTTCTAATCAGCTTTAATACTGGTTCGCAGCCACGATAGGGCATGAATTCCAGGATAATCAGCGCTTCTCGGTAGGATCTGCCGCGAATTTGATCGAGTACGCGACGCACTTTAAAGGGAGACATGCGTACAAAACGGGCGATCGCTTTTACTTCTTTAGTATCAGTTGCCATAAGTTTCTCCTGCAAAATTTTAGATTTTAGATTTTAGATTTTAGATTTTAAGATTTAATCCAAAATCCCAAATCCAAAATTCTATCTCCCTGCTTTTTTATCACTTTTGCCATGACCCCTGTATGTACGTGTCGGGGCAAATTCACCTAATTTGTGTCCTACCATTTGCTCATTGACAAAAACTGGTACGTGTTGGCGTCCGTTGTGAACAGCGATGGTATGTCCTACCATTAGAGGCAAAATTGTTGAAGCTCTCGACCAAGTTTTAATAACTTCTTTTCTGTTGATTGCGTCGAGCTTTTCAATTTTCTTGAGTAAATGATCCGCAACAAAGGGACCTTTTTTTAGAGAACGACCCATAGTAAAGGATGAAGGATTAAGGATTAAGGATGAAAATAAAGAATGTTCGCAAAGCGTCTTTGCAGGAGAAGGATTAAGGATGAATCACACTTAAGACTTCATCCTTCAGACTTCATACTTTTTAAGACTCGCGTCCGCCGCGTCCGCGTTTAGAAGACTTACGACGACGACGTACAATTAATTTGCTACTTGGTTTCTTACGCTTGCGTGTCTTCATACCCAAGGTAGGTTTACCCCAAGGTGTCACAGGACCTGATCTACCAATGGGAGCGCGACCTTCACCACCGCCATGTGGGTGATCCACTGGGTTCATGGCGCTACCTCTAACTTTGGGACGGCGACCTTTCCAGCGGTTTCTTCCTGCTTTACCTGCGCTCAGGTTTCTCGCGTCGGTGTTACCAACTTGTCCGATGGTGGCGTAGCATTCGCGCCGAATCATTCGGACTTCGCCAGAAGGCAGTTTGATGGTAACGTAATTTCCTTCTTTTGCTACAACTTGCGCGGTAGCACCGGCGGAACGAACGATTTGACCGCCTTTTCCTGGGGTCAACTCGACGTTGTGAACGCTAGTACCCAAAGGAATATTCGACAAAGGTAAGGCGTTACCATCTTCAAAAGGCGCATCAGGTCCAGCAATAACTGTTGTCCCGACTTTCAAGCCGTTGGGATGAAGAATGTAGCGTTTTTCGCCGTCTTGGTAAAACAAAAGCGCGATGCGGGCGTTGCGGTTTGGATCGTACTCAATCGCTTGGACTTTCGCGGGAATATTTCGCTTATCGCGTTTAAAGTCTACGATCCGGTAAAGTTGTTTGTGACCGCCACCCCGCCGACGACTAGTAATCCGCCCTTGGTTATTTCTACCTTTAGGACGATGCTTGTATGTCGTTAACGACTTTTCCGGCTCGCTTTTGGTAATTTCCGCAAAGTCGGAGATAGTAACTTGGCGAGTACTGGGGGTATAAGGACGATAAGAACGAGTACCCATAATTGGAGTTTTGAGTTAGGAGTTTTAAGTTAGGAGTTAGGAGTTTTAAGTTTGGAGTTTTAAGTTAGGAATTCAATTTAACTTATAACTCATAACTCATAATTCCTAACTTTTTTACACTTCTGGGAATAGAACTTGTCTAATCTTGTCTTCGTCCCCAGCTGCCACTGTGATAATGGCTTTCTTGTATTGGGGTTTGTAACCAACAAATTTACCAACGCGGCGCTTTTTGCGAGGTGGTCTTGAGGTATTTACTTTGACAACCTTGACATTAAACAAGTTTTCAATTGCGGCTTTGATTTCTGGCTTGGTTGCTTTAGGAATTACTTCAAAAGTATATTTATTCTGCTCCATCGCAATGGTCGCTTTTTCGGTGACAATTGGGCGACGCACTAAGTCGGGCAGATAACGGGGGTCAAAGTTAGGCACTGTAGACCTCCTGAATTTTTTCTAAAGCTGATGCTGTAATGACAATTTTGTCGGAACGCAGCAAGTCGTAAACGTTTAGTTGGTCAGCGGCAATTAGCTTTAATTTTTCGATGTTGCGAGCTGACAAATAAATGTTTTCGGTGCGTTCCGACAAGATTAAAAGTGTATTGCTTTCTGCTTGTGAACCCCAACGTGCGATCGCTTGTACCAGTTCTTTGGTTTTCGGGCGTTGAAACTCGTTGCCAAATTCTTCTACTACAATCAAATCGTCAATGCGACTGGCAAACGCTGTCCGCAATGCCAAACGCCGCTCTTTGCGGTTCATCTTCAGGTTATAATCTCTGGGCTTTGGTCCAAATATCACACCACCACCACGCCACAGGGGTGAACGAATTGAACCCGCACGCGCTCTTCCTGTACCTTTTTGCCGCCACGGTTTGCGACCACCACCTCTAACTTCTGCACGGGTCTTTGTACTGGCAGTTCCCTGGCGAGCATTGGTCATCTGTCTCACTAAGGCTCTATGCACAATATGAGACGCGTTTTCTTCTTTGGCAACTCGCAAATCGAAGCTTTTCTCTCCGACTTGTTCTCCTTGCCAATTTTTAACTACACACTCAAATGTCATTTTTTTGTCCTTTGTTCTTTGTTAGTTGGAGCGTTGTTGGTTGTTATTTGCTATTTGTTAGTTCTACTAACCACTAACTACTAACTTTTTTACAGACGTTCCACTGGAACGTCTGTACCTAACCACTAACCACTAACTACTTACCAACTTTGTTGGTTGGGATAATACTTATCAATGCTCCGGGTTTACCAGGAATAGCTCCCTTGATTAGCAATAAGTTACGTTCTGGGTCTACTCGCACTACAGTCAGCTTGCGAATTGTGATGCGCTTCCCACCCAAACGTCCTGCCATCCGCTTACCTGGATAGACACGACCGGGTGTTGTACCCGCACCAATGGAACCGGGTGCTCTATGGTTTTTGGAACCGTGTGACATGGGTCCACGACCAAAGTTGTTTCGTTTCTGGTTCCCTGCGAAACCGCGACCGATACTTTTACCGCTTATATCTACAATTTGACCTGCACTAAAAATATCTGCCGTAATTTGTTGACCTAAAGAATACTCACTAGCGTTCTCAATGTGATATTCCCGTAAGTGACGCAATGCTGGAGTCTCTGATTTTGCCAGATGTCCCAGTAAAGGCTTGTTTAAAGCCTTTGGCTTCACTTCACGATAGCCAACTTGAATGGCAGAGTAACCGTCGGTCTGTTTTGTTTTTACTTGTGTTACCGTGCATGGTCCCGCTTGAACGACGGTAACAGGAATGGCTACTCCTGCTTCGTCAAATATTTGGGTCATGCCCAGTTTGGTGCCGAGAATGCCTACAGACACAGTTACTGGCTCTCCTTATCTACTTACTTTTAAAATTGGATTCATGAAACACACTAGTTTAAATGCCCAAAATAGGGCGTTTGGCAGCCAGTGGACGCTTCACGCAGCAACAAACGTATCGTTAATCGCGTTGCTGAATCCGTTTATTTTCACTCATTGATTCACCAGAAAAGTCAAAAATTCCTTCCCAATTGGAAGTAATCAATGATTGGAATTAACGCGTGCTCTTGCCTTATGATGCAAGTGCTTTGTGCAGCAATGCTTCGTCCAAGCGATTGCTATGGCACTTTCTGGCGGACACTGCTTTTGACGAAGAAATGAAAAAGACTTGCGTCACACTTCATGTGTCCGTGTTGCAGTGGGACTTAAGCATACAATCGCTGCTCAGTATCCCTTGACTGAGACTGATGCAATGTCATCAAACCATGATGAATGCTCAGTTTTTACTTAACTAAAGACATTAAGCGATCGCTTAATGTTTTGCCTAGTCTCAAGATAAACGCATGAGTGAACGCGCTTTTCTACTTAGGTTGTGCTTTGGTTTTGATTCCAACGCTCCTAAGTTTATTCAAGGCTTTATTATTAGTTTATCAGCTTATTACCAATCCGAGCCATTATATCATATTTTTAATTCAATCATCAGTCCTAAATGCTAAACTTAGCCTGGAATGGTAATCAAAAGAAAAATAAATTAATATTTTGGTCACAATCTAATAGTATAGATCATCTTTTTATCTTTGTCTATAATTTTTGTGAAAATAGGGTGTATCACCAGCGCCTGACGACTAGAAGTCGCGGCTATACAAACGAAGTCCACCTGCGTGGACTAAGAGAAAATCAAGGGTTTTAAACCCACGCAGGTGGGTTTTGCCTGTGTAGCCGCGACTTCTAGTCGCCAAGGCTTTTCTTATAAGTTTGTTATCTAGCTAAATATATCGATTAACAGTGAATAATAGAGATATCTAAGTGGGATAAGACGAAAACCTATGGCACTAATAACCACTGGCAAACCTTTCATTCGCGACCTGGAAAAATTTGGCACTCTTGGGGTGTACGCACCTCTGGAAGGGGGTTTTGAAGGTCGGTATCAACGCCGACTGCGTGCGGCAGGTTATGTCACTTTGCATATTACCGCAAGAGGACTGGGCGATTTAGCTGCTTATTTGACGGGAGTTCATGGAATCAGACCTCCTCACCTGGGTAAAAAAACTACCGCTAATGGTGCGGCAGTAGGTTTTGTTTACTATGTACCACCGATTATCAACTATCAGCTAGAACAGCTGCCACCAAAGTCAAAAGGTTTAGTGTTGTGGATTATTGAAGGGCATATTCTTTCCAATCAGGAAGTTGAATATTTAGCGTCTTTGCCTAGTATAGAACCACGAGTGAAAGTTGTTCTCGAAAGAGGAGGCGATCGCTTCTTCCGTTGGACACCTCTGGAGAAAACACTTTTAGCTGCCTAGTTAAGAGTCAAAAGTTGTAGAGACGCGATATATCGCGTCTCTACGAGTCAAGAGTCCAATAACTAATGACTCTTGACTATGGACTTTTGACTCCTAACTCTTTGAGCATTTCTATAGTGCTGATGCGAAAACCGCAGGATGTAAATAACCGTCTCGCTGCTTCGTTGACTGCTGTGGTATCAAGCCGAATTTGCAGAATTTCCATTTCTTGGAAGCGTTCGACACACAACATGACCATTTGTTGCGCTACTCGGTTTTGCCGATATTCTGGTTCAACCCAGATATCGTGAATAAAAGCATATTCGTGTAAACGGTAAATTGGCATTTCTCGCTCAACTGTCGCTACTAGAAACCCCCCCAATTTACCTTCATCTTCCGCTACTAAGAAGACATTGCGATCGCTACTATTCGCTAACCGCGTCAACCATTTTTCATAACGCTGTTCTGGATCAGGTAAAAATCCATACTTGGCTGTGTCCCAATTTTCATGCAAGGCGCAAATTTTAGCAACCATTGGTAAAACTTGGGGTACATCGTCTGATGTGGCAGTGCGAATTAGCATTTTGGATAATTGGCTTTTTGCAAATTTTAATCTTGTTGGTGAGCAAAAATGTAAGCACCCCAGAGAGAAAGAGCGATCGCCATCACTAACAAAATTGGTATACTGTACCAAGGAAACTGCGACAATGGCAAATAAGCAGCTGCACGCAGTCCTAAAGTGGTATAAGTAAGCGGTAATAAATAAACTACTACTTTTAAAGCTGCTGGTAATGTACTTGGGTCAAAGAAAGTGCCTCCCAAAAAAGACATGGGGATGATGATAAAGTTATTGTAGAGTCCGACAGCTTCAAGCGATCGCACACTTAACCCGACAATTACCCCCAACCCAGAAAAAACGGCACAACTCAGCACTAACAGTAACAAAAACAACGGGTGCAAAAAACGCCAGTTACCAGTAAACAACAACGCTACCAAAATTACACCCAGCGAAGTCAACAACCCCCGCATGACTCCTGCCAGCATTTTACCAATATGCAAAGCTAAAGGATGCACGGGAACAAGCAACAATTCCTCAAAGCTTTTGGTAAACAGTCTGTCACCGCAAATCGAAAACGTCGTCCCCACAAAACTGACTGTCATTGACGACAGCGCCACCATCCCTGGCAAAATGAATTCTAAGTAGCTTTTATAATCACCGCTAATTCCTACCCCTGGTTTAATTGAACCTCCCAAACCAAAGCCAAAAGCGAGAATATATACCAATCGATTGCCATGACCTGCAAAGAAAAACCATAAATTATCTTCTGGCTTTAATAAAGGAGGTTGAATATTCTCAAACTGTGCCCGTAAAAATCGCCGCAAATGACCAAAAGTAGGTTGAGTAGGAATTGGCGGATTGGCTGGAATTGCGGGAGAATCGTCAGTGAAGAGGAAAACTTGATCAAATCTGGCTTCTTGTTCAAACCAAGTTGCCATGACAGAAGCATCTCGCTTGGCAAAGTTTAGCGATCGCAAGTTTTCATAGTGATTAATCCCAATAGCGATCGCCCAATTTCTACCCATATTCAAGTACCAATTATTTCCGCTTAAATTTAAAAGTCATCGCTCCTTTTCCCCCGACTTTACCACCACCAATCCCAAGCAGGCTGATTTGTCCTTCACCATTGACTTCTACTGAAAGTTCGACTTCATTAAGCTGAATCTTAGAATCGGGTTGGTCAGCTTCATCAAGCATTTCCCGCATTGCTTGCAGAAACCCCTTCATTTCTTCTTTGAGTTTAGTTACCTCTACTTTGCGTCTGGTAATTACTATTTCGTCTTTTTTTCGGCTCACAACTATTTCTTCAGTGGTTTGGACTCCGAGTCGTCCTCCTGTATCTCTACTACTTCTTCCTCCACTGCTTCTGGTTACACTATCTGTGAATGTTTCACTAGTTGTACTTAATGTTTCAGCCGTTTCTTCGGTAATAATCCAAATGGCTTTTGGGGTGGAATTTTCTGCTGACATAAATTTAATTATTTAAATTATTCTTGATTTAACTGACTTTTCTCAAAGCTTACACCACCGCAGTTCTCGCTTCAAGTTCGGCAATTTTTTGGTTCAATAGTAAATAGACATCTCCAGAAAAACGTAGAGACGTTCGGTCCGGAACGTCTCTACAAGGGTTTCGGGCAACGCATAGTTCATTTCCAACAGATATCTAT
>CASBQC010000107.1 GCA_949127805.1 Nostocales cyanobacterium PMM_0081 | reverse complement strand
GAGTTAACTACATTCACCTTTTTATCATCGAAACGTTGATGCAATCGCTGCAACGTATCCAAAGCATCTTCCGAGAAAATTTTGAAGTGAACGTCAAATTTAAATGGAACTGCGGGGTTCATGTCCTTGATATATTCGTCTTCTTTACTACGAGATGTTATACATATCCGGTATACATCTCGTCCAAGAGAGCCGATATTAGAAATTATGTAAATGTATCCCGACTTGAGTCTTCTAGATTCAGAAAGAGCATTTTCTTTATCATTTCTGTCTTCGGCAATTTGTCGTTCTAGTTCCTGAATTTTAAAATTTAGTTGTTTTCGCTTTTCGCCTTCACTTAGTTCTATTTCTTGTATAACTTTGTCAAGCTCTTGTTGGTGAAGTCTTTCTCTTTCTTCAGCTTCTTCAGCTTTCTGTCTTGCCTTCTCAATCGCTTCACGTTCTTTGTTTTGCTTTTTAAGTTCTTGGTCTCTCTCCTGTTCTTGCTGTTTTTTATCTTCTAGCTCGTACTGCAAATCTAACTCAATGAATTTCAATTGTAAATATTCTTCTGATATTTTAAATTGTAAACTTTTTCCACAGTTATTATATTTTGTAAATGTATTATTTATTCTCTTCTTCAAAGAGTCAACATTGTTATATTTAACTTCTTTTATCGCATACTTACATCGTTCTTCAAACGCAAGGTCAACTAATTTGAGAATGTCGTTTATCATTTTGTCGCCTTTTCTTTTACTATCGCCAACAGTCCATTGAGTATCACAAATGTAGGCTTGGTTATTTTTTACCATGTTTTCCTGTTGTAACTTGATATTCTTCAGCCTAAGTATGTAGTCTTCAGAGCTGAGAAACTCATACTTTGGCTCATAATAATCTATAGATTGAAGATAGACTTTTGCATCAAGTTCAGAAAATTGCTGCTGAAGATTTCTGATTTGGGTATTAAGAGATTCCTCTTGGTTTTCAAGTAAATGAATGTTTGATTCCAACTGCCGTTCATACCCCTCTTTGTCAGCTAATGTATCATACTTACCTAACTTTTTCCTCAGTCGAGACTCTGAAATTAATACTTGTACTAATGCGGTAATCAGTCCGGCTACTAATACCACTAACCCTAGAAGTGTTAACGACATGGAACCTAGTATTCCCACTTATGTACTCTTTAACTTAGCTTAGAGTATTTTTTAGGACTTGTGGCAAGATAATTAGTCATCGCCCATAATATATTAGACATCTCCATAAAAAACGTAGAGACGTAGCAATGCTACGTCTCTAGAAGGGTTTCGGGCAATGCATAATTAATTTCTGGAGATGTTTATTCTTGATGTCACCGTTAATTCTCAAAAGGGTGTATTTGTTTGTAAGTGCATACTTTCTCCGGTCTGCGGATGCTGAAAGCGAAGTTCTCTAGCGTGCAGATGTAAGCGATTTGCGTTGTTGACGCACCCATAAAGGCGATCGCCTAATATACTTACACCAAGTCCTCTAACATCGGCTGCGTGAACTCTCAATTGATGGGTGCGTCCGGTTTTGGGGATAAATTCGACACGGGTGTAGTCTTTTTCTCTCGCAATTACCCGGAACTGAGTCAAGCTGAATTTACCGCATTCATCGACTTGCTGATAAGGACGATTTTGTAAATCTGCCGATAATGGTAGTTCGATTACACCTTCATCAATTGTCAGCAAACCGGAAAGTAAGGCTTCATAAACTTTGTAAATTTGCCGTTGCTGAAACTGCTGACTGAGTTGACGATGAGAAGAGCGATCGCGTGCTAGCAAAAGTATACCAGATGTTTCTTGATCCAAACGATGCACAGATGCGATCGCCATCCCATCAGGTAACAAATTATGCAAACGACTCAAGACACTATCTTGGCGATCGCGATAACGACCAGGCACAGAAAGCAGTCCTGGAGGTTTATTTACCGCAATTAGCCATTCGTCTTCATAAAGAATCGGTAAGATTTCTGGGGGGTTAGGTCTTAATCCTGACAGCAAAAACCCCATCAATGGCTCACAGCGTTCTGCACAAGCACCGTAGAATTCTCCCTGGATTTTGTCTTGTGCAGAGGATGTACCCCACCAAAACTCAGCCATTGCTAGAGGTTTGAGGTTATGTGTTGCCGCATAGTGCAGCAATTTGGGAGCGCAACAATCTCCCGTTCCAGTGGGTAATCCATCTGGTATTAATTGCTGCAAAGATTTGGATTGTCCTAGAAAATTCACTAGGGTGTAAGTTGCGTGCATCTCTGCCTGAAGTCGGCGAGATAGTTGTTTGCGCTGTTGTTTAAGTTCGCGAATCTGTATATCTGCGGTTTCAATTATCGACTTCAGCGGATGCAATGTTTCATCTCGTAAACGTTTAAGGTGTCGTCGCTCAATTCCATGTTGACGACTTTCTTCATCAAGTTGTTCAAGGGCAATTATTAAAGCTTCTCCAGTCAAAGTTTCGCAGAATATCTGACGTTTTTCGTGTCGTTGTTGTTTATAATTTTGATGGCGATCGCTTATTTTTTGCAACTGTTTCTCAAAGTCGCTTTTACACGTTTCGTATTCCTGCCTTTGGGAAAGTTGCTTTAAAGTGATAATTTCCTGCTTGATAGCTTCCAACTCAGCCAATGTCCGAGCTTCGTCTAATGCTACTTCATCACGTCCGGGAATTGGCGGAACCCAGCCTTCAACTATGCTATTACCATTGAGAAGACCGGAGAAAGCTTTTATTATCCGTTGTTCGCCTAATGGTAGTTCTACTAATAATATTCCATACATTTTACCTTCACGACAGTATAAGTCATTTTGGGCAAGATGTTGCATTAATTTATGTGCGATCGCCTCAACTAATGAAGTGCGGGGTAGTTTCACAAGTTCGCCATCAGGACAACACCCTTGATAATAATAACTTGGAGATGAGTTGCTGACTGTATAGTTGTCAATGAAATCAGAAAGCGGATGAAGAATTACCATGTTCGCGATCGCAGTCAACACAACCATTAGATTTTATTGTGCCATAATTTGCCATGGCGTTTTCCCAGTCATTCAAATTTAAAATATTTGAATATTCGATATACGTCACTATTCAGGAAAAAAACAACTGATAGAACAACGAAATCCGGGTAAAAGTGGTGAAGTTATTTCATCATCACCTAACAAAGTAGCAACTAAAATCAATTGCGCTTTTTCTCGTCGATAAACTTCAACTTGTTTAGTTAACCGATCAACAATCCAATACTCTCGCACACCTTGAACTGAATAAAGTTTCAGTTTTGCTTCTTTATCTCGACGTTCGTTTTGTTTACCGGGAGATAAAACCTCTACAACTAACTCTGGTGCTTTTGTTAAATGTCCCGCTTCATCTTCAATTTGTGCTAGTCGTTCTCGACTTACCCAAACTACATCAGGGATGACGCTATCCGCTTCCGAAAAAATTACACCCGGAGCAACAATTGTTTCCCCTAAACCACTCGACTCTGACCAGACATCGAGTTGTGCAAATATTTTACCACAAACTTGTTGATGTCGGCGATGGGGGGAGCGAGTCATGAAAAGTTCTCCATCAATAATTTCATAGCGAGTCCATTCATTCTGAGATAGAACTTCTATATCGTAAATTGTCCAGCGTACTCCCTCAATAGCTTGACTCATAATCCTTCGTCTCTGGCTTGTTGTCTTTGTTTGATTTTATCTAATTAAAGAGTCTTTAAATCAAGCGATCGCCTATTTCTTAATCCCCTTAAATCGTTCTTTTGCACTTTCAAAAGCAACTTGCATCACTGATTGAATTTTCTTCGGATCGGGTTTTTTGCCCCCCATCAAATCACCGAAGTAAACACAAGCACCTTCCCCCAATGACCAAGTATAAGCCGCTGCCCAGGATGCGGCAATTACGCTGCCAAAACCTGGTATAAATTTAATCAACTCACGAGCGATCGCCTTTGCCAGAAAACCACCTGCGATGGCACTTACCAAACCCCCGGCTTGGGATGGTGTCAGGGTTTGCCCGTACAATTTCCCTAACAACCCCACCATTGATACTTGCAATACCGTTAATACTGGCATTGTCGCCAATGGTAATGGTACTGCTGCCACTGTAGCTGCCATGATTGCAAATGCTAACATGTAACGGCGTCCCACATCGCGGTAGAGGTTGCCAATTTGTTCGCCAGCTTGCCGATCCAATAACTGATAAATTGCTTGGGATTCAGCCTCTGGAAGTAAATCTGCTAAAGTATCTCTGAACGCTTCTAAACCATAAAATACTGGTGTGTAGCCGTCTTCTTCTAAAGTAAAATCAATCATGATAGAGCGATCGCACACTCCACTAAAAGCTTGCTCAATTGCTGCAAATGCTCGCTTCACTTCGTGGTAATCTGGTGGATAAACCGGATGATCTGCCGTAGCGGGAGGATAAACTTCATGCAAGCAAGTAACCGCTAGCAAACAGGGAATATCTGGATATTTCTGACGTAATTCTTTAGCAATTTGTCGTAGCGAGTCTACAGCAAAGTCGTTGATTTTCACGGTGAGAATCAAAATTCTCGCACCGCGACTTTCTTTTTGCAAATCAGTAATTAATTCTTGAATAATTGCCTTTTCTTCTTGATACACATCTCCCAAACCCACCGTATCCGTAAAAATAAGTAAAGGCAGGTCATTTGAAGGATAAGCGTAGCGTTCAGTATGTTGCGTATGCGGACGATATCCTTGACCGACAATCTCAGCAGAAACTCCCGTCAGTCCCCGCACAATTGAACTTTTTCCGGCTTGCGGTTTACCAATCAGCAGCGCTTCAGTAGTTGGTAGTTCGGCACGAACTGTCTGCAAAATCTCGGCAACTTGAGCTTCGCTGACACTCAACTGTTTGACAAGCCTTTGTGCTACTTGCTCTAGGGGTAAAAGTTGCATCAAGCGACTTGTTGCATTATTCCAAACATCCGCAATGTGGTTTTTACTGGAATTATTGCCCGCAGTTTTCACATCATCAATCGATTCATTCGACTGCTGAGAATCAGTTGATGGCAAGTTAGCATCATTTTGCTCAGTCATTTTTATCAAGGTAGATAGATTGACACGAGATTCTGTCTATCATTCAGGAAGCTTCATGGATCTATTTTTAAACCCAGAAGACACCTGTAGTCATTTTAGATGATGAGATGCAATTGTTCGTCTACCTGCGGACAGTCGTGCGGTGGATGTAGTAAGCGTTTTAACGCTTAAATTAAGGACTGAAGTCCTTACTACATTTTTCCATTAAAGTTTTTGCGAGTTGAGCGATCGCTTCCCAATCTCCACTATTTACCAGCTTTTTCGGGAATAATTCACTACTCAAACCAACTGCTACCGCTCCAGCTGCTATAAATTCCGAGGCATTATCTAAAGTAACACCACCTGTAGGAATCAACGGTATTTGTCCTAATGGTCCTTGTAGACTTTTAATATAATTAACTCCTCCCACCGCTTGCACGGGAAACACTTTGACACAACTTGCACCTTGTGTATATGCGTGAACGATTTCTGTGGGAGTCAGGGCACCTGGTATAATTGGTACATTGTTCGCAATTGCAGCTTGAATCATAACTGAGTCAACGTGGGGTGTGAAAAGAAATTGCGCTCCAGATGCGATCGCCATTTCCATATCATTAAGATTTAACAGCGTACCAGTACCAATGATGCATTCTGGTAATTCTAAACGTAGTTGAGCGATTAAATCCCCAGCGCGATCGCTATTCCAGGTAATTTCAATTAAGCGCATTCCAGATGATGCGATGGAAGAAGCCATTTTACGTCCCAGTTCAAATTCTGGAGCGCGAATTACAGCGATCGCTCGATGTTTTTCCAGTTGTGATAACCAAATTTGATTAAACATTCTAACTATGAGTGAAAAATAGCCGCCAAAAAACAACACTAACAGTTGTTTTGACAAACCTAATAAACATCTCCGAAAATTAATTATGCGTTGCCCGAAACGCTTGTCTAGACGGCGATTTATCGCGTCTTTACGTCTTTTCTTGACAAACACGTTTATTTTGTACGCAAATGAACCTTCATCAGTTGTACTTCAACTTGTCCACCTCTAAGTTTTCTAGATATGGGTTTGAAATAGGGGTTATGGTAGAGCGATCGCACCCTATCAAAATCGTTCCTAGACGCGTCAGTAAGAAACATTTGGCGGATATCTTTATAATAGTAGAAATACATCTAACGATAGATAGAATAAACGAGCGATCGCCTAACTTAAGGAATAGTGTTTTTCAATTTATGAGTATTTAATGCGAGCATCCCAATTTTGCTGCAATACCCGCGCGTGTATTTAGCCTGGGTCGGCAGGCTTCGTCTGTGTAGCCCCAGGCTTATAGCCTGAGGGACTTTTTGGCTGTAATCCCACCTTAATCATAGCTTTTGGGGGTTTTAGGTAAAATAATCAGCCATTAGTTTTAATCAACATCAATTAAATTCTGTCGCCAGCAGGAGGTAAACAAACAAAGTAATGTTTAAAGTATTCCTAGATAGATATTTTAAACATCTTAGGAACAGTAGTATGCCTCTTTATAAACTCGAAGACTTTGACCCCAACTATAGAGATACCTTTGATGGTGATGACGTTAAAGCCTTGGATCTCTATACCGAAGGTAAAGAAAAAATTGGTTCAGTAGCTGATGCTTTAGTCGATCCAGAAGGTCGTTTTCGTTATTTAGTCATTAATACAGGTGTTGCTTCTTTAGGTAAACAAATATTGCTTCCCATTGGTCTATCCCACATTGACTATACCCAAAAGCGCGTCTACGCTGATGGACTTAGCAAAGCACAAGTAGAACGTTTACCCGAATACAAAGACAGCATAACCGTTGATTACGATTATGAAGAACAGGTACGCAAGGTTTATCGTCCAGAAGGTAGAGAAGTTAATTATAATCGCGACACCTACAATTATCAGCAAGAACCTTCTTTATACAATTTGAATGACCAATCTAATCAAACTTTGAAACTGTATGAAGAACGATTAGTTGCGAATAAAACTCGTGTGAAAACAGGAGAAGTCTCAGTTGGTAAGCATATTGAAACTGAAACTGCACGAGTTTCAGTCCCAATTGAAAAAGAGCGAGTTGTGATTGAGCGAGTTACTCCCACAACAAGCGAAGCTGTAGTAGATTCTCGTGAACTTAAGTTCCAAGAAGGTGAAGTCGCACGCATCGAACTGTACGAAGAAACCCCGGATATCCATAAAGAAACCTTTGTCCGCGAGGAAGTTAGAGTCCGCAAGGTTGTAGATAAAGAGACGGTTGAAGCAGAAGAAACAATTCGTCGCGAAGAGTTAGATATCGACACTGAAGGCGATTTGCGTGTGAATGAAACCAGTTCTAATGTTAATAAAGGTGTTTGAAATCTGATTTAATAAATTTTTGGAGTGCATTTTTTCAAAAATGATGCAGACAGGTAGAAAAGTGATAGTTCTACCTGTCATTTTTTTATAAAAAAATAAATAAGATTTGGAATATACTGCACTACACGCAGGCAAATCTATCTAATTTGCGGTTAGATAAATTTAAATATCTACCATTTGAATGCATAGATGAGTAATTGAATTCAGTCGTTAGAAAGAGGAAGATAAACCGAGAAAAACATACAATATTAATGTAGGATAAATAAAGTTGGAGTAAAAATAATATGCCTCTTCACAAACTAGAAGAATTTGACTCAGACTATCGCAACGCTTTTGACGGTGAGGATATCAAAGGTAAGGGTGTATATACAGAAGCAAGCGACGAAAAAATTGGTTCTGTCAGCGACGTTTTAGTAGATGAAGACGGACACTTCCGCTATTTTGTTGTTGACTTAGGCTTTTGGATTTTTGGCAAGAAAGTATTGTTACCAGTTGGTCGTACTCGCGTCGATCATGGTGCCGATCGCGTGTATGCTTTAGGTATGACCAAACAGCAAGCCGAAGATTTACCTGAGTTTAGCGATCGCCTTGCAGTAGATTACGACTACGAAGAAAAAGTACGCGGTGTATATCGTCCCAGTACTGGAATTACAGCTGAACGCTCCTTAGATGCACCTGTACCATTAGATACAACAACTGGTTTGGGTGTTGGAACAGGTTTGGGTGCAGCAACTGGTTTGGGAACAGCAGCGTATCAACCAACAACTCCCGCAGATAACATTGTAGATCGTCCTACTTACAACCGCGACACCTACGATTACAAGCAAGATTCTTCTTTGTACGACATGAACGAGCAGGATCATCAAACCCTGCGATTGTACGAAGAACGCTTAGTAGCTAACAAACAACGTCGTAAAACCGGCGAAGTAGCGATCGGCAAGCGTATTGAAACCGAAACAGCACGGGTTTCGGTTCCAGTAGATAAAGAACGCGTAATAGTCGAGCGAGTAACACCCGCAGATGCTGGTAAAACCGTTTCTCCTGATGCAACTGCTTTCCGTGAAGGTGAAGTAGCACGCATGGAAATCTACGAAGAAACTGCTAACATCAACAAAGAAGCATTTGTCCGTGAAGAAGTCAGAGTCAAAAAAGTTGTTGACCACGACACAGTAGAAGCCAAAGAAACTATTCGTCGTGAAGAATTGGATGTAAGCGCTCCTAATCTTCCCATCGAAGAACGCTAATATCTGCGGTGCAGATTTCATATCATCTCCGGTAGATTACATATGATGTAGAGACGTAGCAATGCTACGTCTCTACAAGGATTTTGGATTTTTTTATTAATGTTAATGAAACGGACATGATATCAAGCATTAACACAGTCTATACTGCCCTCTAACTAATTAAATACAGTACAGGTGAAGCTTTTTAATTAGCTTTGCCTGTACTTGCAATCAATCAATTTCATAAAAAAATTAATT
>CASBQC010000106.1 GCA_949127805.1 Nostocales cyanobacterium PMM_0081 | reverse complement strand
TTTCTTATATTTCTGTTAATCAATTGTTAATTCTTCAGGATTACCAGAAAGTAAGTTGTATCTAATAATTACAAAAATGTGCTATAACGTACCCTCAGAACCAAGACTGATGGTTCGACCCTTGAAGGAGCTATGACGTGGAAAACAATAAGTCGTTTTTTTGGTCGCAAGGAATTATAATTGCTCTGCTTGCCTTAGGTAGCAGTTTAAGCCTTGGTTTAATGATCCCTATTAATCCAAAAGCCTCCGAGGCAAAAAGCGAAAACAGTATAAATTCAAACAATGAACTTACTCAAGTCGAAACTCGGCAGCGCATTGAGCAATTAAAATCCGCGATGCTGAGAACTTGGCAGCAAGAAGCTAAAGCAAAGGGTCTTGCTTACAGTGTGCCACAACGTTTTCAAGGGGTAACGATCGCAGAGGCAAAATTCAGTCAAGGTCAGAAAGTAATTGCTCTTACGTTTGATGATGGTCCTTGGTCTGGAAGTACAGCTAAAGTACTGGATATTCTCAAAAAAAATAACATCAAAGGCACCTTTTTTATTATTGGGCAGATGCTGAAACAGCATCCAGAATTAGGTCAGCGAATTGTGACTGAAGGTCATGTGATTGCTAACCATACTTGGACTCACTCGTATCATTTCATGAATCCACAAGTAGCTGCTTACGAAGTTGAGAGCACATCTGACTTGATTTATAAAACTACTGGTGTGAAAACAACTTTGTTCCGACCACCTGGAGGAATCATGAACAACGGGGTAGCTGCTTACGCTAGAAATCAAAAATATACAATAGTCATGTGGTCTGCTGACTCTGTAGATTACAGTCGTCCTCCCATTTCTAGATTGATTCGTAATGTAACAAAAGAATCAAAACCGGGCGGTATTGTGCTAATGCATGATGGTGGTGGTAATCGTTCCAACACTGTCCAAGCTTTACCACAAATTATTGACTACTTTAGAAAGCAGGACTATAAATTTGTCACCATCCCAGAACTGTTAGAAATGCAAGATAAAGACCAAAAGTTAATGACAGCTAAAAAGTAATAGTTATTAGTTATTAGCCATTAGTTAAGTTAGTAACAACTAAAAACTAATATATAATTCAATACCGTTGATGTTAAGCCCCAAATCCTTGTAGAGACGTAGCATTGCTACGTCTCTACAAATCTATAAATGTGTACTTAATCCTTCGTAGAGACGTTCCGCCGGAACGTCTCTACGAAGGACATGATATTAGTTGTAAAAACAACTAAACTGAACTGAGTTGTTTTTCGGCAACAAACTGCGGATTTGCTTCTGCACCATCAGCTTCAGAAGGAGGAACCAACTGCCAAAACTTGGGTAAGAATTCTTGCCAGTTTTGCAAAATCATCTTCGCTTTTGGTGAATTAGTGCGATCGCTATGTGCTTTGATTAATTCTTGCAGTTGGTTTTCACCTGCTTCGGTAATCACCCGCTGAAGTTTGACAATTTCCCGATTAACTAACTCCGGAAATCCACCATCTTCATCTAAGAAATACGCAAGTCCACCAGTCATCCCGGCAGCTACGTTGCGTCCAACTTTACCCAAGACGACAATTACACCACCAGTCATATACTCGCAGCAGTGATCCCCTGCACCTTCAATTACTGCCGTACCTTTAGAATTACGCACTGCAAAGCGTTCTCCCCCCTTCCCGTTGGCAAATAACATTCCACCAGTAGCACCATAAAGGCAGGTATTGCCAATTATCACATTTTGTGCTGGATCATAAGTAGCAGCAGCCGGCGGTTTGATAATGATTTCACCACCGTGCATCCCCTTACCTACGTAATCGTTTGCCTCTCCTTCTAAGGTTAAATTCATGCCTGGAAGATTAAAAGCACCAAAACTTTGTCCGACACTACCTTTGAAGTTCAGGTTAATTTGCCCTGCAAAGTTATTGTCACCGTATAAAGAAGCGATCGCTCCCGCTAATCTTGCACCAACTGTTCTATCTGTATTGACTATTTTCCAAGTCTTCGTCACAGTAGATTGCGTGTCAATGGCAGCTTGAATATCTGCATCCGCTAAGAATTGGTCATCCAAAACCACACCGTTGCTGTGAACTTCTTCATGCACCAACCAGCTACGGTTTTCTTTAGTGTCGGGCAACTTCAGCAAGCAGTCGAGATTTAGCGATCGCGTTTTTGTCAGCTTAACCTCGGAGCGCTCTTTCAATAAATCGGCACGTCCAACTATTTCCGAAAGGGTTCGATAACCAAGTCGTGCTAACAGACTCCGCACTTCTTCGGCTACAAAATAGAAGAAGTTTACAACGTGTTCTGGCATACCAGTAAACCGTTTCCGCAGTTCTTCTTTTTGCGAAGCGACACCCACAGGGCATTTGTTGGTATGACAAATCCGCGCCATTATACAGCCTTCAGCAATCATAGCGATGGAGCCGAAACCGAATTCTTCACCACCCATCAACGCACCGATTACCACATCCCAACCGCTCTTAAAGCCCCCATCAACGCGCAAAATTACGCGATCGCGCAAACTATTTTCCATCAACACGCGATGCACTTCACTCAAACCGAGTTCCCACGGAGAACCAGCGTGTTTAATCGAACTTAAAGGAGATGCTCCCGTGCCGCCATCGTGACCAGAAATCTGAATGATATCGGCGTTTGCCTTTGCCACCCCAGCCGCAATTGTACCGATACCAATTTCCGCAACCAGCTTCACTGATACCTGTGCTTTCGGGTTAATTTGGTGCAAATCAAAAATTAACTGCGCTAAATCCTCAATCGAATAAATATCGTGATGTGGTGGGGGTGAAATCAGCGTTACTCCAGGCTTAGAACGGCGTAACATGGCAATATAAGGGCTAACCTTTGTCCCTGGAAGTTGTCCTCCTTCACCTGGTTTTGCACCTTGAGCGATTTTGATTTCAATTTGTTTAGCGCTCATCAAATACCCAGGTGTCACCCCAAAGCGTCCGGATGCGACTTGCTTAATGGAACTTGAAGCAGTATCACCATTTTGCAAACCTTTCAGGTGCGGTAGTGTTGGCGAATGTCCATTTTCATCGACATCATCGAGAACTTTAAAGCGTACCGGATCTTCGCCACCTTCCCCAGAATTAGATTTTCCGCCAATTCGGTTCATCGCGATCGCTAAAGTTTCATGAGCTTCTCGCGATAATGCACCTAAAGACATACCGCCGGTGCAGAAGCGCTTGACAATCTGTGTTACAGATTCTACTTCTTCAATGGGGATTGATTGGCGATCGCTTTGCAAGTCTAGCAAGTCACGCAACGCTGTAATCGGTCTTTCTTGCAAATACTTCTTATATACCTCGTAATGGTCATAAGCAGTTTTGCCCGATACACCGTTTTCTTTCACTTTTGCCAAGCCTACGGCATTATGCAGCGCTTTTGCCAATTCCGGACTGTTCATGTGATACTCCCCACCCGGACGGTAATTCACAAAACCCAAATTTTCTAGTTTTTTAATTGTCAGTTCCGGGAAAGCCTTACAGTGGAACGAAAGCACCTCAGTCGCGAGTTCGCTGATACTCAAACCACCCACGCGGGAAGTTGTACCATAAAATCCCAACTCTAATAAATCTTGACCGATGCCGATCGCCTCAAAAATTTGCGCTGCTTGATAACTCGATAGCAGAGAAATTCCCATTTTCGAGAGGATTTTCAACAAACCTGCTTCTACTGCTTTGCGATAATTCCCAAAAGCTTCCTCTAAAGAGAGGGTTGTAATTGTACCACGCTCCATAGACTTTTGCGTCTTCGGCTCTAACCACCAATCGCGCACAGTTTCCAAAGCCAGATAAGGACAAACCGCACCAGCACCGTAGCCAATTAGACAAGCAAAGTGATGTGTACTCCAGCACTGAGCCGTATTCACAACTAAGGATGCTTTCATTCGCAACCCTTCGCGAATTAAGTGATGGTGTACCGCACCCACCGCCAACAGAGGGGGAATATAGGTGTATTCTGTACCGATCCCCCCTTCGCCCCCCTTCATAAGGGGGGTTGGGGGGATCTTGTCACTCAAAATCAAAATCTTCGCACCAGCTCGCACAGATTCCACAGCTTGTGCTTGTAAAGACTTCACTGCTTCTTTCAGCCCATTGGGACCTGCGGCAATTTCAAACAGCGTTGACAACTCAGCCGTAGCAAATCCCGACAACTTGATAGCTTCTAACTCTGCTGGATTCAGCAGAGGCGATTCTAGCTTCAGCCTTTTAGCATATTCTGGCTTGGGATCTAATAAGTTACCCCGTTCACCCAATTCTACTTTCAACGACATCACCAAGCTTTCCCGCAACGGGTCAATTGCCGGGTTTGTCACTTGAGCAAAGCGCTGTTTGAAATAGTCGTACAACAAATGGGGTTTTTCTGAAAGTACCGCTAGAGGTATATCATCCCCCATACAGAAAGTCGCTTCTTTCCCCTCCATTGCCATTGGCTGAATTACAATTTCCACATCTTCTGTGGTATAGCCAAAAGCAATTTGATGTTGCAATCGGGATGAGGTTCCCCCACCCATACTCTCTATATCATTGGTTGTAGAATGTCCTTTCCCGTTGGCGTTTGCATGTCCGTTGCCGTTAACAGACGATTCACCAACTAGCGACTTAATATCTTGACGATACTTTTGCAACCATTCTCCATATGGCTGCTGTTTGGCGATGCGCTGCTTAATTTCCCAATTTTTCAGCACTTCATGACTTTCTAAATCCACGGCAATCATTTGCCCAGGTCCGAGTCTGCCTTTTTCGATAATATCGGCTTCTGGTAAGTCCACTACCCCAGCTTCGGAAGCGACAACGATATAATCATCTTTGGTGATGCAGTAACGAGCCGGTCTTAAGCCATTGCGATCGAGTGTTGCACCGACTTTCCGCCCATCGCCGAATACTAAAAGTGCTGGACCATCCCAGGCTTCTTGCAGACCGCTATAGTATTCGTAAAAATCGACAATTTCCGGGAAATTACTTAAATCAGGTTGATTCTGGTAAGCCTCTGGAACCATAATCATCAAGGCTTCCAGTGGGCTGCGTCCAGACTGTACCAATAACTCAACTACGTTATCTAAAGTAGCCGAGTCACTGTTATCGATATGAACAAAAGGCTTGAGTTCTTCTAAGCGATTCTCCCATATTGGATGATCCAAGCTTGCATCTCGTGCCATCATCCAGTTCATATTACCAAACAAAGTGTTAATTTCACCGTTGTGACCCAAAAGCCGCATCGGTTGCGCTAGGGGCCATTTGGGCATAGTGTTGGTACTAAAGCGGCGGTGATATACAGCCCATGCACTCTTAAAAGCCGGATTTTTCAAATCCAGATAAAACTCTCCCAATACAGCAGAACGCACCATGCCTTTGTAGACAATTGTCCGACTAGACAACGAGCAGATGTATAAATCTTCCCAAATGTGTTTTACAGCTTTGAAAATCCGACGACGGGTAACGTATAATTGCCGTTCCAATTCATCGCCGCTTTTATCAGAAGCTAGCAAAACTTGTTCAATTTGGGGTTGATTTTCTCTTGCTTGTATCCCCAATCTATTAGACTGCACCGGCACTACTCGCCAGCCCAGGACAGTCAATTTTTCTGACGTTGCTATTTCCTCAATTATTGCCTTACATGAAAGTGCTGTTTCTGGCTTTTGTGGCAGAAATATCATCCCTACAGCAATATTTTTGGTAGAAGTCAGTTCCACACCTTTGGTGGCAAACTCAGCTTGGAACAACTCCCAAGGAATCGCTGTCAAGATTCCTGCACCATCACCGGAATCTTGGTCTGCACTACAACCACCTCGATGTTCTAAGCAAGTCAAAGCAGCTAAGGCTTTAGTAACAAGTTCATGGCTAGCCTGATTTAAGCGATGGGCAATAAAGCCTACACCACAAGCATCTCGTTCTTCTACTAACCATCGAGGACCTTGGTTGGTACACCTTGAAGACGTATCCGAAAATGTCATTTGTTGGTCTTGATTCATTGGTTGATTATTCATATTTTATTCCTGATAACTTGAGTTATGAATTTTGCCACTACTTGTGAGAAAAAATTTCTAACTTTTAAAAATGGAAAAACGCAGAATTACCTAAAATTAGGAAAAAAAAATCTAACTTCAGGTTTCTTTTTTGGTGAACCCGTGTTAAACTAATCGCGTTATTTTTTGTGTTTATGCTCAATTAACAGTCTTTTATTTATATCGTGAA
>CASBQC010000105.1 GCA_949127805.1 Nostocales cyanobacterium PMM_0081 | reverse complement strand
GTGCAGGTGTTGGTAATAAGAATGTCGGACTTGGCGTTCTTTGGTTTACTCGCAAAAAATTCAAGAATTTCATTCTGAAGTTGGAGTGGAAAGCTTTTGACATCGAAGCCAACTCTGGTATCTTCCTACGAACACTAGAACCCAAGGCTCTTGATGATAACTTCTATCACTCCAGCACCGAAATTCAAATTGACGATCGCGGTTACGACTTTCCTAACAAAATCTACGGTAGCCCTTTACACAAGACGGGTGCAGTATACGAGGTTTTCCCTGCTCAAAGATGGGCTGCTAAGGTAATCAGCCCCCGCAACTCTAGTAATCCTGGCTACTGGAACAGCTATGAAATCACACTTCAAGGCAATGAGATTGAAGTCAAACTCAATAACCAATTGGTCAGTGCAGGAACCTTCCCGGAACTCTTAGGATTTGCTGATCCCAGTGACGGTAAGAAGAAGCGTTCAGAAGGTTTTATTGGCTTGCAGTGCCATACCGAGGTGGTTCAGTTCCGCAACATTCGGATTAAGGAGTTGTGATTAAAAGATAAATAACCATGACTAACGACACAGTATAGCGCGATCGCACTCATCTAGAAGTGTGTTGAGGTTGCCTCAACAGCCTTTCTTGAGTTGCGATGAGGTCTTTGACCTCGATTAGAAGACTTTGAGTGCGATCGCTTGTTGATCTAACCAGAACAGCAAGCGATCGCTTAATCCAAAAGCAAACAAGGTATTTCAGGAGTAAATAATGCCATTAGATATCAATTCTAACTTTGAACCAATTGACCATACGCAACAACAATATCAAGATGTTCTTCAAGACTTGCAAGGCAACATTCTCAAACCACATGGAAGAAACAACTCTGTACAGATTTTCTTAACTTTTCCCAATACCAGGGAAAATCCAGACAAACTTGCTGCACTTAGGCAATGGATCGCTCAATTTGCCGCTCAAAATATTACATCAGCCAAGAAGCAGTTAGATGATGCTGTTGCTTGGAGGGAGAAAAAAATTGATGGTGGTCTATTTATACACTTCTCTTTATCTTCCTCAGGCTACGAAAAACTAGGTTTCCCTGATTCTATTCAACCCAAAGGTGCCAATCTTCAAAAACGAACAAAACCTAACCCTACCGAAAACCAACTTAACAATGACTACGCTGATGTCTTCCAAAACGGTATGAAGACGCGACAGTACGCACTTATAGACCCGCCAGTTAGCGCTTGGGAGCCGGGATTTAAGGAAATTGATGGATTGATAATTATAGCAGCTAACGATCCGACATCTCTGAAAAACAAAGAATCAGAAGTTGTTCAAAAGCTGAATAATATTGCGGCGATCGCCACTATCGAGCGCGCAAATACGGTACGTCGAAAGTTTCAAAATAGTCAAGAAGAGAGTGTTGTTGAGCATTTTGGCTTTACAGATGGTATCGGTAAACCGCTCTTTTTCAAGCAAGATGTAGACCTGGAAGAAGGCGATACCGCTAAAAAACTTTTCAGCGCACCACTCAATCTTGTCCTGATTCCAGATCCCTTTGGCACTCAAAATGTTAGCTTTGGTAGTTTTCTTGTCTTTCGCAAACTTGAGCAAAATGTTCAAGGATTCAAAAAGGCTGAAGTTGCCTTGGGTCAAGCATTAGGGGTTTCTCCTAAGCTGGCTGGTGCAATGGGGGTGGGAC
This sequence comes from Nostocales cyanobacterium PMM_0081, assembly GCA_949127805.1. Classification (GTDB taxonomy): domain Bacteria; phylum Cyanobacteriota; class Cyanobacteriia; order Cyanobacteriales; family Nostocaceae; genus Hassallia. The sequence continues at coordinate 2,188 of CASBQC010000105.1, read as the reverse complement.
GTTTTGAAGATGGCACTCCACTTGTTATCAAGTCCAGTGACGGGGGTACTAACCTAAATAACTTTAGCTATTCTAGCGATCCTGTTGGACTAAAATGCCCATTCCAGTCGCATCTTCGCACGACCAATCCCCGAAACGAATCGGTCAGAAAAGGTGGACCTTTTGCCCAGAGCAAAGAACAAGAGCTTGGACATCGGATTGCGCGGCGCGGAATGACCTATGGATCACTCAGCAACTTCTCTGGCAACCTCGATAACCTACCTAAGGGTGGTGTTGGGTTGCTATTCATGTGCTACCAGTCCGATATCTGGGAACAGTTTGAGTTTATTCAGCGCTTCTGGAGCAATAATCCCAGATTCCTTGAACCCGATATGTCAAAGTCCCGCAATGTGGAAAATAAAAATTACGACAAGACAGGATTGGATGCAGTGAGTGGTCAAAGCTTACCTGGTCAGAGTGATCCGCTGATTAAAGAAGAGCCGAAGCCAGCGCAAAATTGGTTAAAAGAGCGGGATCAACCAACCAAGAAAGCCGATGTCAACTTTGCAAACTTTATAAAACTCAAGGGAGGTGAGTACTTTTTCTCGCCAAGTATCAGTTTCCTGAAGAACTTGCCTAACCAACCTCGAAATTTCCCCACGCTGCCAATTCAACAACCCATACCTAGCAGAACATATGTTGTGGGACAAGGTGACGATCTGTCGAAGATAGCTCAAAGAGCTTACGGAAATGAGAGTTTCTTCAACGTAATTTACAACGCTAACAAAAATGTGATTGGATCTAACCCTAACGCGATCTTCGCAGGGCAGATACTTTACATTCCCATACTGGAAGGAAACACTACACCTAGACAGGGTGAAACATATCTTGTGCAACAAGGTGACTATCTATTTTTGATAGCTGAGAGAGCTTATGGAGACGGCAATGGCAATCTGTTCAATCTCATCTACGAAGCTAATCGAAATGTGATTGGATCTGACCCAACTGTGCTTGTACCTGGGCAAGTACTTCGCATTCCGCCAAGACCGTAATTATACTTAGATTAGTCGCGGGTATTTAGATCCCCGACTTCGTAAAAGAAGTCGGGGATCTGTAACCCCTCACAATCAATTTGGCAGACCATTAAGGTTTTGTCTCAGTCTGAGTGGGTGTGGATGTGGATGTGGGTGTCGGTGTGGATGTCGGTGTTGGTGTAGCTGTTGGCGTTAATGTGGGTGTCGATGTCGGTATCGGTGTAGAAGTTTCCGTGGGTGTCGGTGTCGGGGATGGGGGTGGTGCGGGATTTTCGGCGGTGATACTGAGTTGATAATCTAATGGTTTTGATGCGGTGGAAACGACGACAAACTCATAATATCCGTCTTCTGGTAGTTGAGTTGACAAAGTGCGTTTTGTAGAATCTTCTAAAAATTTGATTTTGCCAGAAGGGGAATAAATTGATAGCAAAACTTGGGAATTTGCTTGTAGTTTAATATCCATCAATTGATTTTTGGCAAGTTCGGCAATGAATACTTTGCCATCACCAGCTTTAAGAGTACCGCTAACTGTTTTGCCCTTCCCACCTTTATCAAATACAAGTTTCTCAAAAGCTCTACCTGAAACGATCGCTTGAACTTTATCACTAACAAATCCTTGCCAAACTTGTCCGATAGGTGTATTAATAAAAGTTTTACCCTGCTGTTCGGGAAATTGCTGATAAAATGCAGCATCAGCCAAATCATATAAAGAACGACTACCAACGTTGATTTCATTAACTTGGGCTTTTACGCGATCGCGTTGTGATTCTGTATAATTTCCTAATTGCTGACGCGAGTTTTTACTTAGTGGTGTAAGTTTATCTAACAATTCGGCAGCTGTTTTATCCCACTCAGCCCGCAAACTCTCATCTTCAGGATTATCGCTCAGTTTGCGTCCTTTTAAACTAGGATTTTTCTCCCAAAAAACTTGATTGACCAAATCAACGTAAAAGTTGAAATCTATACCCAACTGTTGACGGCGATCGCTTAATTTTTCTTTACGTGCGCGTTCTTCGGGTGCGTATTTTGCCACCGGATCGGTTGGCTGGTTATTCGTTGGTGTAACGCTGGGTGTAGGTTGTGTGATATCTTGTGAAGAATCTCTGCCACGAGATAATATCAAGTTTGTTCCCAACCAACCTACACCAACAACCCCAGCTAAAGCCAATCCTACC
>CASBQC010000104.1 GCA_949127805.1 Nostocales cyanobacterium PMM_0081 | reverse complement strand
GTAGAGACGTACCGCCGGAACGTCTCTACGAAGGATTTGTGATTCATACCCAAATTCAACAAGATCAGATTTTTAATATATCTAAAGTTTAAAGAAGATTTTGGAGAAGAAAAAAATGAATAAACATCAACAGAATTGGCGGAATTCCACTAAATTGCTAGGCACTATTTTTGGTGGACTACTTATTGGTTTGCCAGCAATTCCATACGCGGCGATCGCACAACAATCTACTCCCAAAATTAACCCTTGCCCTCGGATTTTCTACGAAGAACCGCACAATAATCGAGTTATGGTTCCTCAAGGATGCCCACCTAATGCTTTCACGCAAAAAATGGGAATGCAAGGGCAAACTCCTATTCGCAACAACACTTCTGTTAACCCAACAGGAGAACAAACAACGATGGGTGTAGGCGGTGAAATGCCAGATGGAACAACCACATCGCAGAATTCCAATTATAACAGCCAGTCGTCGATGATGCGATCGCGACAAGGCATGAGTAATTCATCTGGTGCTGTTAACAACTCCACCATACAACAAAGCCAAACTTCCGTAATCCAAACACCATTGCCACAACAGCAACAACCGGCTGTAGCAATGGTAATGCCTATGAGTGGCAAAGTAGGTATCCGCTTGGTAAATCAGACAGCCGCACCTATTAGCTACCAAGTAATTGGGGATACAGGAATGCGAACCCTGCAAGGTAAATCTGAGGTGATGCTGCAAGGTTTAAACACTCCTGTAACGGTTACTTTCTATCGTCAGGATAAGGGACTGTTGATGGTGACACCACAAGGATCTTCTCAAGAAGGTATGTTGCAACTTTCATTCAAGGAAACAACTGATGTGAAGATGGATAAAAGTGCAATGAGAATTGACGAAAATGGTGCTGTGTTCTTGAATTAAAATACGCTTTAGTAGCGAATGGTGCGATCACACTGTAAGCAGTACAATCACCGGAAGCGATCGCCGCTGATGGGTGAGGAGTCTCTCTGCATCTGCGTCAAGGCTATAGGCATGGGCGATCGCATCAGAAAATGATGTTGGAAAGGTTTGAACTTCTGATTACCGTAGACGATCGCTTTTTGGTGTCAGTCTCAAACCTATCACTGATTTTTCACCTACAAAATGAAGTATTCGGGTGCGATCGCCGACGTTCGGGAACTGGTAACAACAGGAGCGATCGCACGCTTGTTTCAGACTGATTGCCGAACTCCAAGCACCCCGCAAACCCGGAAAATTAATGTGGTCGAGTAGTAGGCTTTTAGCACGAAGTCCGCGCACCATCCGGACTTTGTTCGTTTAGCCGCGAATGCGCGTCGTCGGGTAATAAGTGCTATCGATGTTTTGCTTTTTTTTCCATTTGCGTCAGCCTATCAAGCAATAAAACTTCCCGCTTGCTGTCTTCTAGTGTCCGCGCTAGTATAATTGCTCTTTCATAAAAATTGCGAGCGGTGGGATAATTACCTAATTGCTCATACAAGAAAGCGTAAGATTCAAAAGATTTTAATTTCTCGCCTAAATTTTCTGATTCTGTAGCCAGTGTTAAACGCTGTTCTAATAAGTCGAAAGCGCGTTCATATCTTCCTACAGAACCGTGAGCTGTAACCAAACCGTCAATTGCTCTTAATTCGTTGGTGCGATCGCGTGTAAGTGAAGCCATTCGCAATGCTGAACCATATGTACCAATGGTATCCTGATAATTGCCGGCGGCTAGGTAAGCATCGCCTAAATTATTCAAGGTATTCGCTTCGGCGATCGCATCCGGTGTTCGACGGCGAAAAATCAAAGCAGTTTCCAACAACTTAATTGCTTTGTTATAATCTCCTAGCCTCACTGTCGCTAAACCCAGATTACTTAAAGACAGTCCTTGTCCTTCAATATTTTTGACATCATCGGCTATTGTTGCTGCTTCTGTAAAGGTTTCAGCCGCTGCGGTGAATTCTCCTTTTTGCAGTAGTAATGTGCCGATGTTATTTAGCCCAAAAATCTGTCCTTGAAAATCTTGAGTATCGCGAGCGATCGCTAACCGACGACGCATTGGATCTTCAGCTTCTTTTAATCGACCCAGATGCACATAACCTTTACCAATTAAATCGTAAACTAAACCTTGCGCCTTCAAGTCGCCAATCAAATGATAAATATCCAGTGCTTGTAACCAAGACTCAATTGCTTTATCAGATTTTCCTGAGGCTTCTTGTTGTTCCCCTTGACGCAGCAACATATCTGCTTCGTCTCTTGATTCTCGCACTGCTGAATGATTCAAAGGACGGTGAAGTTGTTGGGTGATATCTACCGCACCCGCTGCCATCGGATTCAGCAAAGCCGTCAAAAGTAAACAATACACAGCACACAAGTGATATTTTGGCAATCGTTCTCCACAAAGATTACTTAGAAATAAATGCTTTACCTTCATAAAAATTATGCGTAAAATTACTGTTTAAAATAGAAAAAATGACAATCCACTTTTACTGTCGATTTGAGAACACACCCTAATAGCGTTAATACTGAAATTAATATCGCGGTAAATCTTCCCCCAAGTAGATGACGCGGACATCCGCAGGTAATTTGTCCTCTAGCATAAGATAGCCTTCCTGGAGAAAATTGGCTACTTCTAATGGAGCGATCGCTTCTCCTTCAGCTTGCAGATAAGCAGCAATGCGAGTTTCGCTCCAGTGAAAGGTTTGAGCCATTAAAACCATCAATCGCAAAACTGGGGGCATTTGTTCCAAAGCTTGTTCGATATAACACCAAAGTGGTGGTGAAGTCACTTGTAGAGAATAATGAATTGCTTCTGTGGGTGGTAATTTGAAATCGTTGATACAAAAAGCCGTTATATTGATCAGCCAATTTTGCAAAGTTAAAGTTTCTTTGCTTGATTCAGGGTTGGTTAAATCAAGTCCACCGAGTTCGTAGTATATATGTCGCCAAGTGAGAGCAAACAGATAATCTGCCTGCACAGGCGATCGCGCTGAATGCCGAATCAAGGTGTATACTATTGGGCTGTAGCGACAAAACATCGCCGTAAAGTATTTTCCAGCTTCCGGATGGAGCTGAAATAAATTCAAAAGTTCCTGATCGCTATAATGAAACAGCGATTTAACTAGTGGGTGATTAGCTTCGGGAAAATGTGGTATTTGCACAATCCAAATGAATGTATGTTGTTAGAATGAATGTTATTAGAAATAGCAATTTCCTGGTCTACGCTTAAATTGTTCATCAAGTGTCCTCCAGTTAATCGCATAATATCTTGGTATTGCTCTGTTTGTGGTTAACATCCAGACTAATTCGTTATAGATACACTATAAATACGGACTTTATTTTAGTCTGTACCGTTGAATAATAAAAGCGATTCCTCTATAAAATCCTAGATGCGTTCATGGTTATAGCAGTTAGTGTGACACCGTTCTTGATTCAACCTTATACTTTAGGCTCTTTCTTGCCTTCCCTGCCGTTAGATAGCTTATTATCCACCCAAGGCATTATGGTGATGCTGCTAGCAGCTTACGCCGGTGCTATGTGGATGTTCCTTACCAGTGCGCCAAAAGTACACACCGTTATGGTGTCAGATTTGGAAGTTGCCCGCCAGTTGTATGAAGGGCTGCTAGATTTGCCCGCAGCAGAAGTACCTTTGCACTACTATTACAACTACGAGCAAAGTATAGGGGCAGCGGGAATCGATCCGCTTTATATGTCAGCCAGCCCGACGTTTTCCGGCAGCAGAATGATGAATAATGCTAGCGAAGGGCTTTGGTATCAATTAAAGAAAAACACCCAGCTACACGTCATTAATGGAGCTAGTCTAGGCAGCAAAAGTCAGCAACGTCACGTTTGCTTTGATCGTGATTGCCTGGATATGATTTTAATGCGTGTGGAAACTCGCGGCTTGAAATTCAAGATTCGCAATCGCAAGCCTTTGAATTTTTTGATTAAGGATTATGAAGGGCGCGTGATTGAGTTGGCTGAGGTAGCAAATTAGTCAAAAGTCAATAGTCAATAGTCATTGGTTATTAGATTGTTGATTGGGTTTCATCCAAGTAAACCCAATCATAATTTTTTTTAGATGCGTGGGCGATAGGCTTACCTTAATAAGGATGTACACGTATAACCTCTATAAAACAGATTTCTATGGTTGGACTCAAGAGCAGGTAAGCTTGCTGAAAACTCAACAGTGGGATCAATTAGACACGATCAACCTGATTGAAGAAATTGAAACTTTGGGTAGAAAAGAACGGCAAGAATTGAGAAATCGGCTGGGAATTTTGCTGGGACATTTACTCAAATGGCAGTTTCAAGCTGATAAACGTCGCAATAGTTGGTTAGGTACAATTCGAGAGCAACGTATTCAAATTAAGCTGCTTTTGTCAGATAGCCCTAGCTTGAAACCTTACTTAGAGGAAGTTTTTCTCATTGCGTATGAATTAGGTTTAGCTTTGGCAATTCGAGAGACTCAATTAGGTGAACAGCTTTTTCCAGAAATATGTCCTTACAATTGGGAGCAAGCGCTGAATCCGGAATTTTTACCAGAATCGAATTGACGAGCAAGGGAAGAACTAAATTAAACGTAAGCTCGTAGTAAGGACTAAAGTCCTTAAAATGCTTTACCTGAGCGATAAATCGCTCACTACGAATTCATATTCTATTTTATATTTAATGATGAGTGACTAGCTAATTCTGAATGAATATAAGCAACAAATTGCGGATTTATACAGCCGCAGAAGCCAAACTGAAGAACTAAATTAAATGTAAGCTCGTAGTAAGGACTAAAGTCCTTAAAATGCTTTACCTGAGCGATAAATCGCTCACTACGAACCTCATACTCTATTTTATTTTTTAGATGTATAGAGATGCAAGTTCTGTAGTTCTGTAGGGTGTGTTAGGACGAGTCCGTAACGCACCATTCCCGACTTTCGGTGCGTTACGGCTGATGCCGTAATGCACCCTACAGCTAAGTTGCTGATTCAGATTCTGATTTTTCTGGCTTGAGTAATGGGAAAGCGATCGCATCCCTAATACTGGCACAATCAGTTAAGACCATTACCAATCTGTCAATCCCAATACCTAAACCACCCGTCGGCGGCATTCCGTATTCCAAGGCAGTCAGAAAGTCTTCATCTACACCTTGGGCTTCTAAGTCACCGGCGGCTTTGCGTGCAGCTTGTTGTTCTAGGCGATCGCGTTGTTCAATCGGATCAGTTAATTCTGAAAAGCTATTAGCTGTCTCTCTCCCGACGATAAATAACTCAAATCGCTCTACCAAACCAACTTTAGAACGATGCGGCTTGGCTAATGGCGAAATTTCTACTGGGTAATCAACCACAAAAGTAGGCTGAATTAACTTTTCTTCAACCTTTTGCTCAAAGGCTTCATTTAAAAGTTTGCCGATTGATAAGCAATTTTCTATACCTTCAATCCCAGCATTTTTACTTGCTATTTTCGCTTCTTCTAAAGTTTGAAAAGCGTTGAAATCTAACCCTGTATATTCCTTCACCAAATCGTGCATTGTCACCCGTCGCCAAGGGGGTGTCAAATCAATCGCCGTGTCTTGGTAAGTAATTTGCAGCGTACCGAGAACCTCATTGGCGACATTGGTAATAATTCCCTCCGTTAGCGCCATCATGTCGTTGTAGTCGGCGTAAGCTTGGTAAAGTTCAATCGTGGTAAATTCGGGATTGTGGCGGGTAGAAATGCCCTCATTACGGAAAATCCGCCCTAATTCAAACACCTTTTCAAAACCACCGACAATCAACCGCTTGAGATGCAATTCTGTCGCAATTCGCAGATACAACTCCATTTCCAGCGTGTTGTGGTAAGTGACGAAAGGACGCGCATCCGCACCGCCGGCTTCACTTAGCAATACTGGGGTTTCAATTTCCAGAAAATTCCGCTCTTCTAGGTAGCGACGAATACCGGCAGTAATTTGGGCACGACGGCGGAAAGTTTGCCGCACTTCCGGGTTCACAATTAAATCAAGATACCGCTGACGATAGCGTTTGGCGACATCCGTTAACCCATGCTGTTTATCGGGTAAGGGTAACAGAGATTTGGTCAAAATAGTGTATTGTTTGACGTAAACAGATAACTCGCCCTTTTCAGTCCGTTTGATCGTGCCTTTAACGCCGATGATATCGCCGATATCTGTGAGTTTATCGAGTTGTTTGAAAGCATTCTCAACAATATCTGCCATGCCTTCTTCAATGCGTTTTTTCTCTAGATAAAGCTGAATTGTGCCAGTTTCATCTTGCAAGGTAACGAAGGCAAGTTTACCCATAAAGCGACGTAGCTTGATGCGTCCGGCGATCGCTACTTCTAAATCGACTTCTTCACCGTTGGGTAAATCGGCAAAATTTTCTTGCAATTCAGCCGCGCGATCGGTAGATTCCCAACGATAGGCGTAGGGATTCATACCTAGCTGCTTTAGCTGTTCTACTTTTTCTAGTCGCGTGGCACGAATATCTTCTTCCGACATGGTTAACGAACTTTCAGAGGGCAAGATTAATTATAGATGCTGCAATCAAGTGAAATAAATGTAAAATACTGTCTTGGTTCGTAGTGAAGAAGCGCGGTCTTGGGGGTTTCCCCCATGAGCGACTTCTGAACCCGTTCGCTCCGCGTCTCGTAGAGAAGGGTGAGCGGTTTACCGCTCATATCAAGGATTTTAAGCACTTCAGTGCTTACTACATTTAGGAGCCTCTCACATTTAATCACTTTCAAACATCAACAAAACTGCGTAAAATCCCTAAAATTTTCCCAATATCTTGAATAAAATACTCATCTAAATCAACTTCAATTCTTTGTTCCATTAATCTCATAAATTTCCAAACGCTGCCTGTGGTAACAACGCCATAAATAATTTCAATTTTATTTTGTTTGCGTTCATTAAATAATTGAGCGGCAATCATTTCGGCGATACATTGCCCGAAACCCAATTGAATATTATCGTTTTTGGCTTCAACGATTGTAACTACAGGCGCTTGAATAAATAATTGTTCTGGAGAGAGACTGATTAGAAAATCACAAAACCCACTTAAACCTTGTTCTGGAGCAACGTTAAATTCTTTACCAGAAAATAGGCTAATTCGATTTTCTAGTTGTTTTCTGAGTTCAAAAAGAATGGGAGCGATAATAAATTCCGAACGTGATTTTTCTGTACCGATCGCAACTGCCAAAGGAATATATTCTTTAAGAATTTGTGCCAAAATTGTGCTATATTCCACTGCTGGCACATCACTAAAGATGCCAATTCTCTCGGAAATAGTAAATCCAAATGTTTCCGATATGACATCAATAGTAAATTGGCTGTACGGCATGAGAAAAATTAGTTATTTAATTGTGCAAAAAGCGTGCTGAAATAGCTTTTATTTTCAAGTTACTAATTTGGACGATCGCCTTCAACATCTCTTGCTGATTTGGTTGCAAGTCAACTGACTCTAACGCTTGATTGAGGCTGTTACCTGCGTGTAGACTTTTGGCAAGTTTGACACGTTGGGATGAGTCTAACATCGCCTTAATATCTCTATTTCTACGTTGACGCACAGCTTGAAGTTGCTGCCGATGTTGAGGAGTCAGGTTAATTTCTTGGGAAATATTTACACTATTACTAAAATCAACCGCTTCAGGTGCTGCCGAGGCAATGAAGGGTAACAACAAGACAATAGCAAGAATAGTAGCTAACACAAATACCCGTTTTATCCAGTTAATAGCCATACTGACCAATACCTAAATTTTCCCACCTACAAGGAAATGATAAACTGTCAGGCTAGGGACTGGGGACTAGGGACTAGGGACTAGGGACTAGGAATTTTCTTATTTGGGAGTTAGCGAGTGGGGGAGTGGGGAAGAAATAATTGTCTCCTAATCCCCAGTCCCCAGTCCCTAGCGCTCTTTTATTACTCTTACCAGATAAAATTTGAAACCCTATTTTCAGGTTAGTCCGCGCACCATCCGGACTAAGTTTGTGTAGCCGCGATTTTAATCGTCAGGGCTTCATAATTATTATTCTCTCTCCAGAGTCATAAAAGAGGGCTAGTGGTCTGTCAAACTCATTTTGACGGTTAGAAAGACGCAAGGGAATCGCCGTCTAAATCAGAAAATCTATCCGTCAATTAGTCCTTGACGCACTACTAGTCTCTAGTCCGTTTTTTTCATTTTGTTAATTTCTCGTTGCAATTCTTCAATTTTTCGGCGTAAATTTTCTGCTTCTTGATTTTGCGGTGTTTGTGCTCCAACATTGACGGCGCCTTCAGCAGGCGATCGCATATAATTTCCTTTTTTAATTTGCTGATATTCTTCTGATACTGCCCACTCACGTAGATAATGTAAGCGCTCAACCGGGAAAGGATGACTGAGCATTTCGCCTTGTGCGCCGTTATACATTAAGAATTTATACACTTGATTAAGTACATCTTCATCAGCCTGATAATTTTCTGACTGACGGATAAACTCTTGTAAACTGCATTCGTGGGCATATTTGCTGCTACCGCCAGCTATTTTCATCATCGAAGACATCACCGTATTTAAATCATCCATTACCAAAAGTGCGGCGCGATCGGCGGATAACTCGGCTTTACGCCGCCATTCAAAAAAGGCATACATCAAGGCTGGTGTAACAAAATTACTAGCGCCAAAAGTCCACCTACCTAAGGCATTAGCGGCACTCATCGCCCACATCGCCATTTGAATTAAAATAGTATGACCACATTTAATATGCCCCAGTTCATGGGCTAACACCGTCCGAATCTCGGCTTCGTTGAGTAAGTCTAAAATCCCTGTGTTTATGACTATGTAAGGATGCTCTTGCCCTAAAGCATAACTATTTGCTTGGGCATTTTGTGAGACAAACAGTGCAGGTTCACAGATTATGTCTAAATCTCGCACCGATTCCCGAAACATCTGGTAAATAGTGGAATATTGACGCGGCCCGACTTGGATGGTGTTGCCCATTAAATAGACTAACTGAGGGCGTTCGTAGACAAATTCCACAAATTTACGAGCAATCAAATCAAATCCGGGTAAATTTCGTAAAGCTTCCTCGGCTTGGCGATCCAGTGGATGCCTGAAGGCTTCGCTGGAAATTCCTGTGTATGTAGGCATAATGAACGGGAAATTGGTTAATGGGTAGTGGATAAGAGTAGAGACAAGGGTTATCGCGTCTGTACAATGTTAGTGGTTAGTGGGGAGTGCTCTTAGTGGGTAAAGAGCGTTGTTACTGGAAGCGTGGTTAACAACCAACCACTAACAATCAACCACTAAAACTAACCAATAACAACATGATAAAAGTGGGGCTTTGTAGGTAAAAATTACTTTGTATGGGGATAAAAGCGTGTGATTGAGGCAGAAGTTCATTTGTCACTACATAACTTTTTGCGATCGCAGGCGGGTTTCCCTTCCTGGCCCCATCATTTGACGATGGCAAGGTTGGTAGCACGCACCTTGCGTACCGGACGTAGCGCCTTAATGCAAGTCGGGGCGGTTTGTGGTTATCAAGGGCGATATCGCACTAGTTTTGTAGCATCCGCATTAATGTGGCATGGTTCTGTAATTATTGTTGCACCGGAATTGGTACAACAACGCCTGATAAAAGTGGAAATTCCCCGACTACAGCAGTGGCTGCAAGTCAGCAAACCAATTAGAACCGGTGACGCTTTCCCCAAAGATGGGTTTCAAGGACTGTTTCTCACTTCCCCTGAGGCTTGGTTAAAAGCGCAACTGGCTTTTACAGATGATTTTCCCGCAGGGATTCCCACAATTATTGATGGTGTGGACGATCTGGAAGATTGGGTGCGTCATCAACTCAAAAGAGAAATTCAACCCCATGACTGGGATCAACTGATGCTAGCTTGTCCATATCAAGCTGATCTGATTCGCGAGGTAAGGGTAGAGCTGACACGGGAACTGTTCCTGCATCCGGCTAATCCTTATGAATGTTATCTGATTTCTCAGCCGGAAGCAGAAATTCTCAGCCGTCTTTATTCGGCTTTAGATCCAGCTATCCTCCCAGATGTGTGGAAACACTTCGCTCAGGTATTTCAAAATAGT
>CASBQC010000103.1 GCA_949127805.1 Nostocales cyanobacterium PMM_0081 | reverse complement strand
ATGTGCGCGGATTTTTAACCTGGAAAGATACAGCCAAAGCTGGAGCCACAGGAGGTGCTTATTGGGGTAGCTTCGTCGGAGGTTTATTTGGTATTTTAGCAGGGGCTGGAGTGGTGTTTATTCCCGGAATGGCTCCCCTCGTCATTGCTGGTCCCATTGCTGGAGTGTTGGCGGGTTGGTTGGAAGGAACGCTTGTTGGTGGCGCTGGTGCTGCTGCTGTAGGAGGACTGACGGGTGCGTTGTCCGGGTTAGGAATCCCGAAACACGAGGTAGTGAAATACGAGACTCAAATCCAAGCAGGTGAGTTTATAATCCTTGTGACAGGCAGCAACGAAGATGTCAGTCAGGCGAGGCAGATACTAGACAGAATCAGTCATGAAATCAGCATGTCGGTGTCTGTCTAATACCGATTTTATATGAATAGGACTTACGCACTCCTTACCAGAAAACAAGACTTTGAGATTGCTTCGTTACGTCGCAATGACGGAAATACGTAGTCCGTGCGTAAGTCCTAATGAAGATGCATAAAATTCTGGACTTTAGACTAAATAGGCGATCGTTAAAAAGGCTGACCCATTAGAATTGATACTAGGCTTCAACGATCGGGACTCAGCAGTGCGCTCGTTAATGAACTGAAAACCTGAAAAATGATTTATCAAAGGATCAAGGCGACTTTGAGTGTTGTTTTGTTTGTTTAGTTGTACCTTTTTTGACAGTCGGATAACGAATTCTACGGGAGCGGGGATAGGTACGCTCGAAGAAGTGTGACCGCCTCCAACCTTGTCCAAGCTGTATGATCTCCTGCAATAGACTTGTTGCTCTGTTTGGGGAAGTTGTTTGATATACAAATGCATCAATTCTTCTCTTGGTGGATTACTGTTACGTGTAAAACTGTATATCTTACACTTTTTTGCATTGAGAACATGACAACTTTTGTTGGAAGAATAATGAAATCAAGAGTATAAACATTTAAATTAACGGGCTTGATGATATGTCTCTAAGTATCGGTAACGTATTTGATGCCAATTTCTATCGTGCTGCCAATTCTGACTTAGCTGGTTTGAACGATGCTCAAGCCTTATCCCACTTCCAAGCCTATGGTCTAAACGAAGGTCGTTCCTTCTCACCACTTATTAATTTAAGTTTTTATCGAGCTAGCAATTCTGATCTGGCAAAATTCAACAACAGCCAACTGTTAGATCATCTCGAGAATCATGGTGTAGCTGAGGGACGCAGTTTCTCTCCATTTGTTGACCTTAACTACTATCGTGCTAAGAACAGTGATCTTGCAAGCTTTAACAACGAGCAATTATTTAATCATCTGGAAAACTATGGTGTTACCGAGGGACGCTCCTTTGATCCACTTTTCAGTTTAGGGCAATATAAGTCGCTTAATTCTGATCTCAAAAACCTAAATAATTCTCAGCTTTTGAACCACCTTGAAATCAATGGGATAAAGGAAGGGCGTGAATTTTCACCCTTTTTTGACTTCAACTATTACCGATCTAATAACCGTGACTTAGCGAGTTTGAATAACAGCCAGTTGTTGCAGCATTTTGAAATCAATGGGATAAATGAAGGGCGTAAAGCTTCACCCTTTTTTGATGTTGGGTACTATAAAGCAAATAATCCCGATTTAGCTTCTTTGAAAGGCATCAATTTACTCGAACACTTTGATTTCTATGGTCTGTTGGAAGGACGTCAGGCTGCGAGTGATTACGCTGGAAACACATTCAACACTGCTCGCCAACTTACGATAGGTTCAAATTCTACTGAAGTATTGGAACATGTCGGCTCATCTGATCTTAATGACTACTATCAGTTTAGTTTAAATCAAGCTAGTACTGTTACGATATATGACAAAGGCTTTTCTAGAAGCATACGTGAGCAAATACTTGATAGTAACGGTCGGATTGTGAATTCTAGAAATAGCGCAGTACAAAATCCTGACAAGAGCACTGTAGCTAATCCATCTCTAAATATTTCATTAAATCCAGGAACTTACTATATACACATTCAACCTCAAGCAGGGAATACTGATTACAGTTTATATCTTAAAGCGATCCCACAGAATCAACCAGTTTTATACACGCCCACGCTAATAAATGGGGATATTACAATAGAAGGTTTAAAGACTATAATAAAACTGGCAGAAGATCAGAAATTGCTGGTCTAGTAGAGCAGGGCGGAAATAAACAGACCATATTACTGACAAAAGCATTCTGTCGATCGCTGTCTAAAGCTTTGAACCAAAAAATAATAGGAAAAAACTTTAATGCAGCTTAAAACTTCAAGCTCGAACGCTAAGACAGAAAGCAATCAGCATGATTGAGAAATTCAGCGGTTTGGCACACTTCTTAATCTATCCAGTCCACAGAATTTGCTATTAGCTCTGCAAGAACTTCGCCAGACTAAGGAGTCAAACTCCGACCTGAAAACCTGAACTCATTTTTCATCAACCCGCACATCAAGGGAATTATTTGATGACAACCTCCAAAAATCATAGCCACTATTTTCAAGATATTAGCCATCTTCATCACATAGTTGCTCCCATTATGTTGTTACCTCTATTGATGACAACTATTACAGGAACGGTTTATCAGATCGTTGATTTGGCAGGCAAAAAACATGGGTTCAAATGGTTATTGCATTGGCATAAGGGAGACTTTGGCGTAGTTAATTTAGAAGTCATTTATCCCTTCCTGAATGCTCTCGGCTTGTTCATCTTACTTTTTACTGGAACTTCTATGTGGTTTCATATGCGGCGTACTTCTAAAAAACAATCGACTGAGGCTTAAAGAAATGATTATTAGTCATCAATCTCAAGGGACACAGCCCGTTAGGAACCAAAACGATAATCGCGTTGCAGTTTTGCTTGCAGGGTATGGTGAAGTACAATCTTACCGCGCTCTGAGTGTTTACAACCAAGCTGCAACTAAGTATATTGCATCTCAGTTTGTGCCGATTCCAGAATGGCTATATCCTCTTGCTGGTTGGTTTCTTGCACTTCAAGATTTGTACAATTTTGGAGTCAAGCACGATCATTTCATATCACCAGAAAATGAGATTTTTGAAAAACAACGTCTTGGTATCGAAGAACAGTTACAAAACCGATGGGAAAATCGGGTGCAAGTGTTCAAAGGCTTTTATTTCTGCCAACCCTTTGTACAACAAGTTGTAACAGATATCATTGAGCAAGGCTTTCAGAATTTGCTGATTTATCCAATGCTTGTGGTAGATTCTGCATTCACGGGCAAAATAGCTGTAGAGCAAGTCAATGAAGTTATTGCCGCAAACGCATCTGTAAATGAGCCTCAACATTCGACCTTCAAGGAAATTCGATATATTCCAGCCTTTGCGACTGAACCTGCCTACATTGATTTGATGGTGCAACGGATTAAGGAAACTCTGAATCAGCTATGCGCTGCTCGCTTTTTTGAGTCTCAAATTGGCATTGTCTTAACGGTTCACGGTGGTCCAGAAAAAGCGCAAGGACTTTTAACTGGGGTGATTGATGGACAAGCCCTTTACGATCGCGTCCAAGCACAGTTGCAACATCAATATCCCCTAGTTTCCATCGGTTGGGTAAATCATGACACACCTTTCATCAATTGGTCACAGCCCAATTTGAAACAAGCCGGGAAAAGCTTGATTATAGCAGGTGCCCAAACCATTCTATTTAAACCCCTCGGCTGGGTGACAGATAATTATGAAACTATTCTCGACGTGGAGGATGCGATTCAATCTTTGCAGCGTCAGTATCCAACGGTGACTTACACACGACTCGATTGTGTCAATGACGATCCTGATTTTCTGAAAATAGCAGCAGAATGGGCAAATCCTCACATTGAAGCAATGCTGTCAGTGTCGCAACATCATCAGCATCTTCAAACTAGAAGACTTGATTTTGACTGAACTTTAGTCGCTCAAAAACATACAGAATAATAGCAATTCTATCTTAGGTTGCGCTTTATCCCAACGAGTTATTCAATCGAAATTAGGAAAACCTATCTGAGAAAATCTATGATATTCAAAAAATTCCTCTCAACAATTCTGCTTGGACTCGCATTATCAATCGGACTCTTTTTTGGTGTCGGGCAACCCTCAATGGCTGCGGCACCTTCCCCTACATTTATGGTTGGGGTCAAGGTTGCACCAAGTTTGCAATTGGGAGTCGATCGCTTTCTCACTTCGATTCCAGTCGGCTATTACACCATCGCCAGTGTCGAAAAGTTGAAAAACCAGTTACAGAATCCTCAAACGATGTTGGTGGATGTGCGAGAACCCTCTGAGTATCAATCTGGACATATACCTAACGCAATTAACATTCCGCTCCGAACACTAGCGCAGAATCTGGATCAAATTCCGCGCGATCGCCCTGTGGTGTTGTATTGCTCCTCCGGTTATCGTTCGGCAATGGGAGTGATGACATTACACCTGTTGGGCTATGAGAATGTGCAGGGTTTTCCACCTAGTTTTGCAGCTTGGCAAACCGCAGGAGAAGCGATCGCCTCCAAATAATCCACCAAAACAATTAGGGCTAAAATCCCAAATTTTACTCTGGAGTTTCAAGATATTTTAACATTATCAGGACTTTTGTCATGAACTCTATCTGCTTTAACGGGTCTAAAATTCGCCCGATGCGCTGGCTGCTGGCTGCTTGGATCTGCGTTTTACTAGTTGTTTGCAGTCCCCTACCCGCTTTTGCTGCTGTGACGCAAATCGAAGAATATCCAGGGCAAATGCTCTATCAATCCCGGCAAAAGCTGCGAGATCAGACCGGAAATTCCTGGCAAGCGATCGCCTTCAAGCGCATCCATCCCGAAGGTAGTGCTATTGTCTCTCTGCGACTAGTGAGCTTTCCTGGTACGGTGGAATTCGATCACACTCAACCACTGACCCTGAAAACATCTATGGGGAAAACACTGACTGCCAAGGATATTTCTAGCGAAATTTCTCCGGATACACCAACCCAAGGGAATGTTGCAGAATATGACATCAAGTCCATCTTACCGCAGTTGCAGTCTGAAATCCCCATTCAGTTAACTTTACCGATGGTAACTGGCTCACCGATCAAGTTACAAATCCCATTTACGGCAATTCAAGAGTGGCAAACAATTTCTGCTCGTTAACTAAGCCCAAAAAACCAAGCTGATTTTTTTCAAAAATCAAATATGAGTCTTATAGTTGATGTTCTCGTCTTTCAGGAGGATGAAATCTATGAAATGGCAACAATTAATTCTGGTTTTTATAACCACCATTTGCTTAATATTTGCAGGCAATGCCCTGGCACAGACTGATATCAATATCAATAATACCAACCTCATTCGCTTTGGTGGAAGTGTCATCGTACCAGAGAATCAAGTTGTCGAAAATGCCCTGGCTTTTGGGGGGAGTGTTACAGTATCCCCTAATGCCAAAGTTTTAGATACTGCGATCGCTTTTGGCGGAGATGTCATACTGAAAAAAGGAGCGCGGGTAGAAGCTGATGCTTACTCTTTTGGCGGCAAAATTGTACAGGAACCAGGTGCCATCGTTGGTGGTGAACGCGCTACATTCAGTGATAGACATGGCATGATCTATGGTTCCAATCGAGTCAGAATTAACTTCTTCGCTCAGTATTTCTTCAATGCCATTTTTAGAATTAGTGCCGCTGTAGTAGCAGCTCTTCTCGGACTGATTATTTTGCACACCAGCCCACAGTTCCTGCGTTCTTTGGCGACAAAATTGGGTCAACACCCTATTTTGACTGGTCTATGGGGAATTGGGGCGATTGTTGCCATTATCTTTTTCAGTGTGTTTCTGGCGATTACGCTCATTGGTATTCCCCTGATTCCACTTCTAAGTCTAACTGCGATCGTCACTTCTCTAGTAGGGTCATTAGGGGTGGCACTTTTTGTGGGTCAATGCCTGCTCAGTAATGGCAATTGGTCGTTACAACAGCAGTTCTTGGTGGGTTTGGTGATCGTGACAGTTTTGACACTAATTCCATTTTTTGGAGGGTTAGTAGTTTTCCTAGTCAATCTGTTGGGCTTGGGTGTCATCTTGCTGTGGCAATTTGGTAGAGAAAAACCTCAAATAGCTAGTTAGTACAGGATTTCACAAGTTCGTAGCAAATTCTCCGCGTGCCTCTGCGCTTACCTCTGCGCTCCTCTGCGTTTAAATTTCAACCCTCAATTACCCACGATTTTACGCAAAACCGTACTTAGTTAGCATGGCTGTATCACCGATCAACTAATGGGACTCTAATTTACCAACGTCTTCGTACCCTCGCTATTTGTCGTCCCGTTCTCTGTATTCGGTGTCATCACTGCTGCGATCGTCGCCGGTGTAGTATTCCCCACGGATCGCTTACTACTCTTGCGTGGTCTGCCCCCAGCCTGTATATACTGCAAACTGTTCTTGCCATAGCGCGTTGCCACACTCATCAACATTTTTTCCGAGTAGCTTGTCAAATCCTGCTCTAGCAATTTAATCTGCCCTACTGCTTCATCAACTGTGGAAAGCATTGTGTTGTAACTCGATAGTTTTGTTTGCAAGGTTTGAATCCGCCTTTCATACTCCGCTAAACTTAAGCTATCGCTAAACTCAAGCGTTTCGCTGATCGATCGCATCCCCGATATCCGTAGCGTTGCCTTATCCAATACGATAGAACTGCGTTTCAGTCGTGCCATGAATGCCTCTCCTACAAAAACTCGTGTGAAAATTAATACAGACTTGTGGTTCTACTTTAACCATTTGCCATTCTTCTTTCCCTGAGTAAAAACCACCAAAATTGATGTGAAGTTTACGGTGAAATCTGATATATATTCCCTAATTTCACTTATGATATCTAGAATTTAAAGTATAAAAAAATTATTTCTTGTTCTTAAACCCTTGAATATCGTTTTGAAGTACCCAAATATCGTTTTGAAGTACCCAAATATCGTTTTGAAGTACCCAAATATCGTTTTGAAGT
>CASBQC010000102.1 GCA_949127805.1 Nostocales cyanobacterium PMM_0081 | reverse complement strand
TTGTGATGTTTTTTATAAAAAACAACAAAAAATAATAAAAATTTGTGTAAATATACGAGAATAGCTAAAACCGAACTCTCAGAACAGGCAAAGCTGGGAGTTTAGTTTTACTAATTATAATAGAAGTAAATAATTTGCTATTTTAATTTAAAAATTATTAATTTTTTCAAAATCTAATAAAATTCAGCTTCGTAAAACATTCCCTATGCAAGTCAAGCTGACCAATCGACAACAGCACATACTTTGGGCAACGGTACGACATTATATCGCTACCGCAGAGCCTGTGGGTTCTAAAGCTTTGGTTGAAGAATACGACTTAGGTGTCAGTTCAGCCACAATTCGCAACGTGATGGGTTTTTTAGAAAAAGGTGGATTACTTTACCAACCCCACACCTCTGCTGGACGCATCCCTTCTGACTCTGGCTATCGAATTTATGTAGACCAGCTAATTACACATAAAGAAAATTTATCACCAGAGGTAGAAGCGGTACTTCAAAAGCGCCTTAAGTGGGAAGATTGGAGTTTAGAGGCTTTACTGCAAGGAGCTGCACAAATACTGGCAACCTTGAGTGGTTGCATTAGCTTGATTACCATGCCGCAAACTGAAAGAGCGACATTGCGACATTTGCAAATGGTGCAAATTGAAGCGGGACGGGTAATGCTAATTGTCGTGACGGATGCTTATGAGACGCATTCGACATTAATGGATTTACCAGCAGCATCGGCAGATACACAACTTGAGCCAGAAGTCATCGATCGCGAGTTGCAGATTGTTTCTAACTTTTTAAATAGCCACTTGCGGGGGAAAAGTTTGTTGGAATTAGCGACTCTCGACTGGACGGAGTTAGATCAAGAATTCCAACGTTACGGAGATTTTTTGAAACACTCAGTAGCAGAATTAACCCGTCGCACAGTTACACCATCTGCAACCCAAATTATGATTCGCGGTGTAGCAGAAGTTTTGCGTCAACCAGAATTTTCTCAACTACAGCAAGTGCAAACGATTATCCAACTCCTGGAGGAAGAACAAGACCAACTTTGGCGGTTAATATTTGAGGAGCCTCCATCAGATGAAGTGGGTAAACCACGGGTAATGATTCGGATTGGATCGGAAAACCCCCTAGAACCGATACGCACCTGCACCTTAATTTCTGCCACTTATCGTCGAGGTTCGATACCGGTAGGAAGTGTGGGAGTTTTGGGACCAACACGGCTAGATTATGAAAGTGCGATCGCTGTTGTATCTGCTGCCGCTGATTACCTCTCAGAAGCTTTCAGTTAACCTTCTTTAAAACATGTTGAGAAAAATCGCTTTTGGGCTGCTGTGGCTGGGATTTATTACCTATGCTTTTGTCTTTGCACCTCCCGATCAACCAGATACATTAGAGTTAATTAAAAACCTTTCTACCGGACAGTGGCAAGGTATTAACCCCTTAGTAGTAGCATTATTTAATATTATGGGCGTTATCCCCATAATCTATAGTGCAGTATTATTTATTGATGGCAGAGGGCAAAAAATACCCGCTTGGTTATTTGCTATTCCCTCTTTCGCAGTTGGGGCATTTGCGATTTTACCTTACTTAGCTTTACGCGAACCAAATAAACAGTTTACTGGCAAAAAAGACTTCTTCCTCAACCTGTTAGATTCGCGCTTCACAGGTATTGCCCTAACTTTAGGCACAATTATTTTAGTTGCTTATGGCTTACAGGGCGCAGATTGGGGAAATTTTGTCCAACAGTGGCAAACTAGCCGCTTCATTCATGTAATGAGTTTAGATTTCTGCGTACTTTGCCTAGTATTTCCCACATTGGTAGGAGATGACATAGCGCGTCGTCAGGTGAAAAATCCTCAGTTACTTTGGTTAATTAGCTTCATACCGCTGTTCGGTTCGTTAATATATTTGTCTGTGCGTCCACCTTTATTAGAAAATAGTGCAGAGGCAGTATCTATTAAAGAACCGATAGCGAATTCATAAATTATCTTAATCGTAGTAAGCACTGAAGTGCTTAAATAAGCGTTGAAACCCTTACTACGAAATACCTATTTTTCGCGTAAAGACATTCCAGCGGAATGTCTCTATCTAACTCCTAACTTCTTTTGGTAAATTTCTGGTAACTGCCACCAAGAAACATGAGGATATTCATGATGCTCTTCATGATAACCAAAATGATAGCAGGTGATAAATGACCACCAAATTGGACGGGAGATAGTTTGAGCGCGATGAGGTTCACTGTAACCTGACTTTGGCTCACTATGAGGTAAGAAAGTGCCAAAATAAAATAACTGTAATGCACTTAATAGCGAGGGTATAACCCAAAAGTAAGTTAAATTCTTTTCGGGTATATGAGTTGTGTAATGAACAACATTATAGATAATCATCAAGGCAATAATTTGAGTCCAACTCCAGTAACCTTTCATAAAATGAAAGTACCAGGCAAAGAAATTTTTATGTTTACCGTTATGAAAATCGGGGTCTACTTGACTAGCAGGATTGTGGTGGTGTAACCAATGTTTTTTCAATAATTTCTGATATGGTAAAAGTCCATAAAGAAAAAGGCATAATGTTCCGATAAAATGGTTAATTTTAGTATTTTTGGGAAACACCACACCATGCATGGCATCATGTGCCGTAATAAATAAACCAGTATATAGAAATGTTTGCCAAAATACGACCGGCAACAACATTAAAAAGTTAAACTGCGTAATGTCAAGGGAAAGTAAGATAATAAGACTAATTGCCCATAATCCAATAACGGCAATAGCAATAAAAACTCCACTATTCGACTCATTGGTTAATTTTATTGCACGACTGGGCGCTTGTTCTAATGAGATCACACTATTTCTCCACGTAGCAGGTAAAAATTTCACAAAGTATAGTCATGACACGCACTAACCACTTGCTTGGAAAATGGTAGAGGTCAGTGTTATGCGTTGAACATCGCTAAATAACTAAATATTTAGAAAGGTTAAGTTCTGCTAACTATTATTACATAGCCTGCCATACTAAATATACTTTTTGGTATGCAACTAGGCTGATATAGATGAGGACACCCGAAAGGATCGTTTGCATTCCCTCCAAGTGTCCGATGTTATGCGGTAAACTTGTCAAGTTGATTGGCACAAGCAGCTAGAACATTCTTAGCGGGCATAAGAAACGAGGTGTAATACGTCGCGGACTACGCTGTAACCGTTCAAGTCCCAAAGCAGGTAGGCAAGAAAGCCTCTCGCTGCAAAGCGTCCGTTCCATAGTTAAGCTTGGGGGGTAAACCCAAATTTGAAGGCATTGCGATCGCTTCCGTTGTCGGAGGTTTCGGTCGCATCAGTCGGGAATGGTCCGACAGGTTGACGATTGCCGACAGTGTTCGGCGTTTTAGCTGCATTAGTATAATTTAAACGTTAAAACCATTACTGCGATTAATGGGAAGCGATCGCCAACTTTTTGGCATTGCTTTTCTGAGTTTTTATGGGTGCGGGTTAGATGAAGTGCGATCGCGAAAGTTTTCTCTCTTAAGAAATATGCCTCATAAAATAATAAAAATTCCCAGAGAGAGAATTTGGAACTTTTAATAATAAACTACTTATATTCCCTTTACTTGTAACAGAAACAGAGCCAGTTTAGTTAATCAAAGAATAGAAGAAAATGGAAGTCGATTATAACCAAACAGCTTGTATTCATCAGCTATTTGAAGTTCAAGCACAACAAACTCCTAACAGTGTTGCGGTCATTTTTGAGGATCAGCAACTCACCTACAAAGAATTAAATAGCTTGTCCAACCAAGTAGCACACTACTTGCGGACTTTGGGAGTAGGACCAGAGGTGCTGGTGGGAATTTGCGTGGAGCGATCGCTCGAACTTGTCATTGGACTACTAGCAATCCTCAAAGCGGGTGGTGCTTACGTGCCTTTGGACCCAGCTTATCCAAAGGAACGGTTGGCTTTCATGTTGGCTGATACCCAAGCACCTGTCGTGCTGACTCAGGCTCACCTAGTTGAGGGTTTGCCTGCAAATCAAGCGCGTGTGGTTTGCCTAGACGCAGACTGGGAGGCAATTAGCCGCCACAGCACAGCTAACCCAGTCAGCAGTGCGACTCTCGATAACTTGACCTATGCGATCTACACCTCAGGTTCCACTGGAAAACCAAAAGGAGTAGCCCTCGAACACCGTTCCCTTTCTAACCTGATTTTGTGGCAACTGGAAAACTCAACCCTTACCAAGGGAGCCAGGACTCTACAATTCGCTTCTCTTAGCTTTGATGTCTCCTTTCAGGAAATATTCTCTACCTGGTGCAATGGCGGGACGCTGGTCTTGATTTCAGAAGAAGTACGACGAGATGCTGTCAGTTTGTTGCAATTCATCAACAAAGAAAAGATTGAAAGACTGTTTCTGCCTTGTATCGCCTTGCAGCATTTAGCCGAGGCGGCTGATACTTATGGAATAGTGCCCGAAGCACTTTGTGAAGTGATCAGCGCTGGCGAACAGTTGCAGATCAGCCATTATATTATCAACTTCTTTAAGCATCTGAAAAATTGCACTCTATACAATCAGTATGGTCCTTCCGAGAGCCATGTAGTAACGGCTTTTACTCTAACAGGTTCGCCTCGCGATTGGTCCGCGCTACCCCCCATCGGTCGCCCCATTGCCAACACTCAGATTTATTTGCTGGATCAGCATTTGCAACCTGTGACAGTTGGGGTACCAGGGGAACTGTACATCGGTGGTATTGGTTTAGCCAGAGGCTACCTCAACCGTCCCGAATTGACCAATGAGAAGTTTATTCCCAACCCATTGACGCAAGAACTGGGTTCGCGGCTGTACAAAACTGGCGATTTAGCTCGCTACCTACC
>CASBQC010000101.1 GCA_949127805.1 Nostocales cyanobacterium PMM_0081 | reverse complement strand
TTAGATATTCCCGTTTTTCACGACGATCAACATGGTACGGCAATTGTGACTTTAGCCGCGTTATTTAACTCACTGAAGTTGGTACATAAGTCAATGGCGGAAATCCGTATTGTGATTAACGGTGCAGGAGCTGCTGGAATAGCGATCGCTCGTTTACTCCGCAAAGCCGGTGCAGAAAAAATCTGGATGTGCGACTCAAAAGGCATTATCTCCATTAATCGCACCGATTTAACTGAGGAAAAGCGGGAATTTGCGGTGAAAGCACAGGGTACTCTAGCTGGTGCAATGCAAGGTGCAGATGTCTTTATCGGTGTCAGCGCCCCCGGAGTGTTGACACTGGAAATGGTAAAATCAATGGCGAAAGATGCGATCGTCTTTGCAATGGCAAATCCGATTCCAGAAATTCAGCCTGAATTGGTCAGTAAGGATGTTGCTGTCATTGCTACCGGACGCAGTGACTACCCAAACCAAATTAATAACGTCCTGGCGTTTCCAGGGGTGTTTCGTGGCGCTTTAGATTGTCGAGCGGGAACGATTTCTATCAGAATGTACCTCGAAGCTGCTAGTGCGATCGCTTCTTTAGTTAAACCTTCAGATTTGAATCGCGAACATATTATACCTTCAGTCTTTGATGAGCGAGTTGTCAACGCTGTTGCTGCTGCTGTGCAACGTGCCGCTCGTGAAGAAGGTATCGCTAAAAATTAATTAGCTGATATTTTGTTTTAACTACAGATAAATACAGATTAATTTGATACATCTGTATTTATCTGTGGTTTAAATAAAGTTTACCAAATTAAGCCGCAATATCTCTCGCGTGAAGTCACAGGAATATCCGATCCAAGCGTCATTCAAAAATTTGCCCGTTTGATACTCTTTAGTGATTCCAGAGCCACCGAGAATCTCAACTGCTGTTTGCGCGTTCTTAATTGCCACATCCACCGCAAAGGTCTTGGCTGCCGGTGCCTTAATCGTCGCAGCAAGTTGAGGATCGGTGTCTGCTGCGATCGCTGCGTCCCACACCATCAATCGTGCAGCCTGGGTATTCACCATCATGTCAGCAAGCTTTAAGGCTACAGCTTGATGCTCAATAATCGGACGACCCCAGCTAACCCGCTGCTTGGCATAATTGAGCGCGTACTCATACGCTGCACGAGCCAAACCCACATGACTAGCTGCGAGTCCGATAGACACCTCAGGAAGCAACATCAAAAGCGCACCAGCTTGTCCCTCTTGCCCAATCAGATTTTCCGCAGGCACCCGCACGTTGTCGAGGTAGATTTCAGTGTGATGAGAGGGTTTCCAGCCAATCATCTGAGTTCTCTTGCCGAACTTCAGACCCGGTGTATCAGCCGGCACGTAGAACATGGACATGCTCTCTCGCATCGGTTTGTCTAAAGATGTGCGTGCCATGATAAAATATGCATCGGCGATACCAGCATTTGTGATTAACCCCGACTTATTGCCGTTGAGGACGTAGCGATCGCCATCTGAAGAAGCAAATGTCTTCATTCCAATTTGGGGATCGGGTGAGGGACAGAAGAGATCCGAGCTTGCCACGTTTGGCTCACTTTCTGCGACACTGAACAGATGAGGCTCAGACGAGCTGACAGACGACAACATCCGCTTTCGCTGTTCTTGGGTCCCGGCTCTAGTAAGGAAAAGGGACATACTCGCGGTAAGATTGAAGTAGCTACAGGCAATGCTGACATCGGCAACGCCGAGTTCTTCCTGAACCAAAACCAAATCTATACACTTTCCGCCCATACCACCGTATTCTTGTGGAAGCAGCAAAGACGTAAATCCTAAATCGGCTCCTTTGCGAAATACGCCTTGACAAAAATCCCAAGGTATGATATTAGGATCGTTAGATTCGTCAATCATCTTAGCGATCGGCTTAATCTCGCTTTCAGCAAAGTCACGCGCTGTCTTCTGCAACAAAAGTTGTTCTTGAGTGAGGCTGAAGTCGATCATAATTTGCTTATTCTTCGTTGGATGTTCAAGGACTCTATAACTTGGAGTAGTTCGCTATGAAACTGCGACCATATCGAAAATATACCGTCTCGTTTACGATTTAGTCACCCTTGAGACTCGTTATTGGATGATTTAACCGATGCCGTTAAATCATCCGCTACATTCGCTGCACGTCTTTGAAAGAGGTTTATTCCGCATTCACAAATTCTAAATAATCGTTGCTAAGTTCTTTCACCGCTAAGTCATAAAACTGCTTACCGTGTTCTGGTGTCGCTAAAGCAGGATTTGAACCCATACGTCCATCGGGGTAATGCTGACGAAAGTTAGCTGCACCATAAATTTTATGTCCAGTTGCGACTTCTGTTGACAAAGGTGCTTGCTTAATCGCTTCTGGATAAACGTACTGGGTGAGAGCTACTTCACTCGGCGTTGCGTGAGAACCTTCTTGAATGCCGTATAATTCTTTAGCTAGTTTATATACAGAACCGCACATAAACCAGTTTGCAACTTGACATTGCACTTTTTGGGCATTGGCTATCTGCAAATCTTCCAAGTGCGCGTAAGTTTCTGAAAAAGCAGCTTTCAGGGTAGCGATATTACCACCATGTCCGTTGATAAAATAGAACTTGGTAAAACCGACTTTGGTCAAACAAGTTACATAGTCTTTGACCAACAAAATCAAAGTGCTGGGACGCAAACTGATTGTACCGGGGAAAGCGGTGTGATGCAGTGCCATGCCGACATTGATTGTCGGACCGACTAATGCTTGAGTTGCTTCACCAACACCACGAGCGATCGCTTCTGCACAAATCGCATCAGTCCCAATTAATCCTGTTGGTCCATGTTGTTCGGTGGAACCTATAGGAAGAATTATACCACTTGATTGCTGTAAATAAGCTTCGACTTCCTGCCACGTACTCAAATGTAATAACATCTTTTTTCAGAATCCCGATCAAAATTGCGGTGGAAGAAGCATTTTTATCTGCCAAACCCCACTAACATGATTATGAGCGATGTCTGAGGAATAGGTTTTAACGTAGTAACGGCTTCAGCCGTTAAAATAGAAGATATGAGCGGTAAACCGCTCACTACGTTCTTTATTTAGATAAAGGGACAAAAAGCTGCGAGCTATTAATTGTTAGCGATCGAATGTGCGGTGTGAAGAGAAAAAATTGTTTGGAGACTGCTATTGTATTGAACTTGTCAATCAGTTCAATTTGTGATATTTATAGCTGTCTTTTATAGCGTTTCAGCTAAAAGCTTATTGCTTCATTGTTGACTAATCAAAGAAATAATGTTTTTTCACGTCGCTGGTAATTTCCCACATACACGACATTCCTGCTGGAAAAATTACTAAATCACCCTGACCCATTTTTACAGGTTGTCCCCCATCAGGGGTAACTATGACATCACCTGCTAAAAAGTAACAAGTTTCTTGAGAATCATAAGTCCAAGGAAATTTTGAGATTTCTTTTTCCCAAATGTCCCATGCGAACACACCTAAGTTGTTCAAATGTTCTTGACTCGGCTGATGCTCAACTTTAATTTCCATGCTGCGTTAATCGTAATTACAATCAGCAGTAAGACTGAATGTCTTCACCACACTGGTCTACTAGATAGCACAAAGCGCGAAAACGCAAGCCAACAAACTGATCGTAAAGAGGATTGAGCTTGCACATCGGTGGAATATGAGCTATTTTGCGACCAAAGAGAATTATATCGCGCTCGAAGGGACATTGCGCGGGAATTAATTTAGCAATAAATTTCGCTGATTTCCGATTTTGAATCTCTAAGGAATCAAGCCATTGACGTAATGGTTGCAGTAAATCAGGTTTAGGTTGAGCAAATTGACTTTTTCTTTTTGTCTTCTTGATTTCTTCTGCGGAGTTAACAAAAGCAGAGAAGATAATCCGTCGATGGTTTGTTCTGAGCATATTCTTAACTTAGATTTTCCTGGTTTTGATAATTTTGCTTTCTTCTTGCATATTACTACACTAGCTTTTTTCGCCATTTGAATTGTGTCTTAAATACAATCATGGCAACAGAGATTGAATCGATTTACACGAATGACATGATAGTCAAATTGTGTAATCAATTGATATTTAAACTCACCCTCCAGACTTAGAACTGTCCCGTTAAATACAAAATAACAAAGAAATTATAAAATTGGTATTCTTTTAAATTATTATTCTGTTAAGCGCAACTGTTAGGTATGTGGTTTGATAAGTTCAATGTAAATTAATTCACCTAAAATTAAACAGTATCTTGAGATGTACTTTTTCTGCTGAAAACGCGGTTTTCCTATGACTCAAGCCAGATTTAGCCGGAGATAGCCAGGAAAATAATTCATTTTAAGCTACCCTCTCAATAATGAAATGTTATCTACATTACAAAACTTAATGATATATTTTATCTAATAATTAACAGAGCATAGTTTGATAAGTTTAAGCAAGTAAGTGGATGCAATTAACTAATAAAAAATGGGGATCGCTTAGGGGGACTGAATTTTGGGAAAATTCTCAGTCAAAATAGAGCGGCAACAAAAAACGCTGCCGCTGATGTGCTTTCCAACTATGATGAATTTGAGTGCGATCGCACTCACGCACAAATCGCATTAATGCGCTCTTCAAGGGCGATCGCTACAAGCTAGGTCGTTGCATATTATCGGGATGATTTGACAATACACGTCGATAAATTTGACATATTGTAGAGACGTTCCGACGGAACGTCTCTACAATTCATCCTAAAATTATGCAACGCC
This sequence comes from Nostocales cyanobacterium PMM_0081, assembly GCA_949127805.1. Taxonomy (GTDB): domain Bacteria; phylum Cyanobacteriota; class Cyanobacteriia; order Cyanobacteriales; family Nostocaceae; genus Hassallia. Next base: position 3,759 of record CASBQC010000101.1, on the reverse strand, counting down.
TAAGCTAGAATAAGGTTGCTCGTTTGCGCAACACTTCGGTAAGGGTCAAGTTTAACTGAGTTTCCCCATTAAACACTGTCCCAACCTCACCTTGATTGAATTGAACAAAATCTAAGTGATAGGCTTCCTCTGATAGAGGAATATACCCAACCTGATTAACCAACTTCGGAGCCTTTGCCAGGTAGAAATCCACAAATTCCTTCACTTCGGGTTTGACTTGGGCAGATTCGTAGTTGATGTAGATAAACAGTGGACGAGACAGGGGTTGATATAGATTTTTAGCCATTGCTTGAGGTGAAGGCATCGTAGAACCCTTGCCGCTGTCAACCGCTAAAGCTTTTAGTTGAGTTGTGTTGGCTTGGTAGTAAGCAATGCCAAAGTAACCCAAGCCATTCGGGTCTTGGCTGATTCCCTTGACGAGCATATTATCATCTTTATTACTGGTGTAGTCGTTGCGCGACGCTTTCGATTCACCCTCCATTGCCTGCATGAAGTAGTCATAGGTGCCAGAATCCTTGTCTGGACCATACAGGTTGAGGGGTTTATCGGGCCAGCTGCTACGAATCTGGTTCCATTTGGTAATTTTGCCTTGGGCAGTAGGTTCCCAGATTTTCTTTAACTCGGCGATCGTGATATCCTTTGCCCAATCATTTTTGGGATTGACTACTATGGTGAGGGCATCAAAGGCAATAGGGAGTTCTATATACTTGATCCCGTGTTTTTGGCAGACTGCTATTTCTTGTTTGAGGATGGGACGCGAGGCATTGCTGATATCGGTTTTACCTTCACAGAACTTTTTAAAGCCACCAGTGGTACCGGAAATGGCAACCTTAATTTGCACCTTGTTATCTTCGCTACTGTTGAACTCCGAAGCCATCAACTTTGTAATCGGATAGACCGTGCTAGAACCATCAATGTCAATAGCCGGCTTTCGCATCTCGGCACTACTGAATGGATCGTTGACTATTGCTGTAATAATAGTCATTAAACCGAGAATCCCAAGGGGAATTCCCCACCGCCGTAGTATTGTCTTCATTAGATTAATCCCATACTTTGAAATAAATTAAGTATCTTGCCTGTCGTAAGCCCGATTTTGCGATCAATTCGCACTTGTATTTGATAAATACTGTACTGAGGCGCGATTTTTAGAGCCGTTGAAAGAAAAACGTGTGCCTTGAGGAATTTGCTCGTTCCTACCTAATCGTCTGGCAGGAAGGGTAAAGATCGTCAATATTGCGAAGCATTGTCTTACAAATAACATCTAAAGGTAAGTCGTTTGGATCGTGACCGAAAGGTTCTTCAATTTCCGCCCCGATTTCATCAATTCCAAGCAAGATAGAGCTAAGAAAAGCTAATATTGGTCCAGTCCACCAACTTAGACCATTGACTAATTCCCAAGGAAGCAGCAGGAAATAAAATGTCAACAGCATCTTGAGAGTAATAGTATACACCAGGGGCACTGGTGTTTTCAAAATTCGCTCACAGGCACCCAAGAGATTAACCATTTCATCAAGCAATAGATGTAGAGCATTCGACTCCATGTCATCGATACATTCACGCTCATACTGATGCTGGAAATAGTCCCCAATCCAGTAAGCGATCTTTAGCGGGGGATGATTTACGTCTTGGAGTGTGTAATACTTCGAGGATGACATTAAAGAAGCTAATTCAGAATTCACTGGTTCCCTTCGCAATTGCAGTTTCATTGCCACAGCAAAGGCAACGACTAGTCGCAACACTTCGTCTTTTTCTATTCTATCTTCTGGCTCGCGTTCTTCAATGACGATGCAGATTCTCCGAGTAATATTGCGAACAGTGTTGACCATTCCTCCCCATAATTTCCGGGCTTCCCAAAAGCGATCATGGGCTGTATTTGTTCGGAAAATTAATAGTAACGATAAGACAATGTTCAGAGAAATAAGAATGTTGGGAATAGCTTTCAACTCCGGATTAACTTTTGCTAAATGCCCAGAGTAGTGGAGCAGTGAAATTAGAAAGCCATATCCTCCCCACAAGATTATCCAAGGAAGAATTGCCTGAATCACTGTCTCGGTAAGGTGTAAGATGACTTTAACCGTAGAGAATTGTTCGCCAGAGTAGAGTCCAAACCTTTCGCTGAATGATCTCTTGGCAAGATTTTTTTCTTTGGAGAAAAATCCTTTTGGAGATTCTGCCAATAAATTTTTTTTTTGGGAACTCGAACTCGAAAGCTTTTCCCTAGATTTTTTAATGTTATTTTCTGGGGGATAAGAAGTCTTTTTATTATTCGGCTCTTCCATCTTTAAACCTCCGATAAATTTTTTCAGGTCGGTATTTTACATAAATTTAGACTATTACGAAAAAAGTTATGGTTCCAACGGCATCTGTTGTTATACCGTTTCACAAAAGTCCTGATACAATTAAATTCCCCTGCCTGAGAAAGCCTAAGAAAGCTTGCCCATATGTATCAACCTGAAAGTGAAATGGTATTACAGGGTCGTCTATATAGAAGGCGATCGCCTCCTATATAGCCTTTGGTCATCCTACCTCAAAATGCAGCAGCAACTAATGAGCGCAGTTGCCATTGTTTAGTTGAAACTTCCAGGTCTTTGATTAACCCCGTGCTTATATCCACCACCCAGCCATGAACCTCAGGGGCTTTTTGCTGTTGGAGTGACTGACGCATAATGCTAGTTTGGTAAATATTTTTAACTTGCAATATCACATTTAACTCTGCTAAACGATTCAATCGTTCTTCTTTTGTTGGCAAAGCATCAATTTCTTCTTGTTTTTGTAAATATATTTCTCGAATTGGATTCACCCAATTATCAATAATTCCAATTGCTCTGCCTTCTAAAGCTGCCTTAATTCCACCACAACCGTAGTGACCAGCAACAATAATGTGTTTTACCTCAAGATGAATAATTGCATAGTTTAAAATGGCTAAAAAGTTCATATCCGTGAGAGAAACTTGATTGGCAATATTGCGATGGACAAATAACTCTCCGGGTTCTGTACCAGTAAATTTTGTTAGGGCTAGACGACTGTCTGAACACCCAATGTAGAGATAGGGTGGTTTTTGTCCAGATGCCATTTCTTCAAAGTAAGTGCGGTCTTGGGCTTGTTTTTGTGCAACCCAAGCCCGATTATTTTTGATGATTTCTTCAATGCTGTTATATTTCATAATCTAATCCTCGAATAAATGTCGTTGATTTTTCTTTGTTAGCTACAATAGCAGTCGCACTTTCAGAAATGTTGTGGACTATAAATTACGACTTACGCATTGGTAAAAAGCTGATTATGTGACTAAGGTTTACTTGCTTTATTTTTTATATAGACGCAAGCAAAATTAAGTTATGCAGATTAATCTGACTATTCTATTACCATCCATATAATGGTATATTTGTCAAGTTCGTAAGTCCTGTAAATATCACTCATTCATGGTTTTAAGAGTTGCGAGTGCTGAAGGAGAAATTCGACTGAGATATCGGAATATCCAATACTTACAGATAGAATCTAAAATCACTGGGAATGTCGCTTTCAATCAAACTTTGTCTGTGCAGATATAGAATTGATACTTTTACTACAGTATCGTCATATATTGAAATTTTGCTGACTTATACAAGATGAACCAAATTATTGAAGAATTTCTATTACTGATAAATCAATTTTAGAGGCTAGTAGCATGAATATTATGCTAAACCCATAAGCGTTGACTAAAACCTGAAGGGTTGTTATAAACAAAATTTAGAAGTTTATTAGTCTGAATGAATTAGTAGT
>CASBQC010000100.1 GCA_949127805.1 Nostocales cyanobacterium PMM_0081 | reverse complement strand
TTTTTCCCCTTGTCTCCCTTTCCTCAGCAGTCCCATTGCTTTTAACTTAGCAACGGTGTAGCTGTTAGTGCCACCTGCTAACTGCACATATCCCGGTAATTGAGCTGCCAAAACTTTTTGGGCTAATTTCACTGTCGCGTGAGTGGTGCCATCTCCAATATCTCCACTCATCGGACGACCATCAGTTTGCCAAATTAAGGCACTCTTTATCGGGGCAATCAGATCGTAAAGTGCGCTTATGTAGTCAGTTAAGTCATCGCCATCGGGGCAACTAATTGATACTACCTTGAGACGATCTGACCACGGTGAAATTGCTTGCCACAATCGTTTAAATTCTGTTAAGCGTCCTACTTTTGTATGAATTTCTACGGCATCTACCCCGGTTGACATTACCAACGGTGCGATCGCTCCTGGAGTTGAAACATACGACCTTGTATAAATTCTATCATAAGGACAAGCTGGTAAACAACGACCGCAGCCATAGCATTTTTCGGATACAACACCGGAAAAATCCTCTTTTATTGGATTAAACACAATTGCTTGCACTGGACAAATCTTTTCACATGGTCTATCGCAGTCCGGAGGACATTCACTAGGATTAAACTCGGCTTTGCGGAAATGGGGGTCTTCTCCATCGTTTAAACTGACCATTAACAAAGGTGACTTTGCGTTTTTGCCAAAGCCTCGCTTTTGGGCATCCCCAGCTAGATTTTTGGCTACTTGTAGTGCAGCTTGTGCTGCTCCAATCACCGCAGGATCAGCTGCGACATCTATGCAGTCAGCACCAGCCAATGTGTAGGCTAATGTTAAACTACTGACCGCAGGCAGATGTTGGAAACTGGCGCCGCAGATGAGCTTAAACCAGTGACCTTCTTTGAGGGAGCGTAAAGGGTTGATGTGATCAGTCACTTCTCTATTATGCTTATATGTGACTGAAAATTGTACTCGTTGGTCAAGAAAAAGTTTTGCGTTAATAGTTAAGAGTTAAGGGTCAAAAGTCAAGGGTCAAAAGTCACGCATTCAAGATAAATACTACGGACTAATGACTCAGATTGTTTTGTGGGGGATTTGAATCGCAAACTCTATCCGCTGTCTTTGCCCACGGGTTTTGTGGTAAAAAATAAATCAAATAAACGCTTTTGTACCGACTCATCTATTTTAGAACCGTTGTCAGCGGGTGATTATATAGTTACCATTGAGGTGCGTTAGCAATGAAGTCTAGAACCAGTTGTGGTTGTAGAGGTCGAGAAAATAGATATCCTTGAGCGAAATTACAATTTAAGTTTCTCAGTTGTGCTAACTGAAAAGTTGTTTCTACACCTTCAGCGATCGCACTCATCCCCATTGAGTTAGCAATACTGAGCATCGCTGGCACTAATCCCACGTTTTCTTCGTTTTCCTGCATACGTTTGACAAAAGATTGGTCAATTTTTAGGGTGTTAAAAGGAAAGCTATGCAAATAACTCAACGATGAATAACCTGTACCAAAGTCATCCATAACTAACTTAATTTTTCGCTCTATTAATTGTTGAAGAATTTTTTTCACTGCTTGAGTATTTTCCAGAATTACACTTTCGGTAATTTCTATTTCTAGACAAGCGGGATTGATTTGAGTTTCTTGAATAATGTGGTCAATTTGTGCTAATAAATTAGAGTGTGAAAATAAGCGCACACTCAAATTGACACTCATAGTGAGAGATTTTAGTGTCGGTGAGTGATTTTGCCAAATAGTTAGCTGTTCGCAAGCCGATCGCAATACCCAAATATTGATAGCATGAATCAAACCAGTTTCTTCCGCAACGGTCATAAACTCTGTAGGAGAAATCAAACCGCGAGTAGGATGTTGCCAACGCACAAGCGCTTCCAATCCAGAGATTTTGCCTGTAACTAAAGAAATAATTGGCTGATAGTAAACGATAAATTCTTGCCGTTCGACAGCTCTACGCAAATCGTGTTCTAACTCTAAAAGCTGGGTAGCTTCGTGATGCATTTCTGGGTTAAAAACGTGATATCTGGCTTTTCCTAAAGCTTTAGCTCGATACATTGCTGTATCAGCATCTCGCAGCAAATACTCTGGCTTTTCGCAATCACTATTGCCCCAGCTAATGCCAATGCTGGCATTGACAAATACTTCATATCGAGACAGTTTAAAAGCTAGTGAGAACTGTTGCAGAATATGTTCGGCAACTTGAATTGCCATACTGATATCTGTCAAATTTTCTAAAATCATTCCAAATTCATCTCCGCCTAATCGTGCTAAAGTATCAACAGGCAGTAAAGATTGTTCGAGACGACGGGCAATCGATATAAGCAATTCATCTCCTACCAAATGACCAAGAGAGTCATTGACAAGTTTAAAGCGATCGCAATCCAAAAACAGCACCGCAAACTGAAAATCAGTTTCTAATTGAGCACGATTCAAAGCTCTTTCTAGTCGTCTAATAAACAAAACTCGATTCGGTAATCCAGTCAGTGAATCATGCAGCGCAATGTTTAGCAGTTTATTTTGCAGTTGCTGCCGAAAAGTAACTTCTCCCTGAAGTTTTTGTAAAGCCTTTTCTAATTCACCAGTACGCTGTTTTACTCTTTGTTCTAGTTCGGTATTTAATTTCAATATTTCTAGTCGCGCTGTTCTCAACGCTAATTGATTTTTGACACGCACTAAAACTTCTTCAAACTCAAAAGGTTTGGTAATATAGTCTACACCTCCTGCCCCAAAAGCTTTTAGTTTGTCAAAAACGTCATCTAAAGCGCTAATAAAAATCACCGGAATATCTGCCGTAAAATCATTCGCTTTCAAACGCTGACAAACCTTATACCCATCTATTTGTGGCATCATAATGTCAAGCAAAATCAAATCAGGTAATACTGTTTCACAAGCAGTTAAAGCCATTTGCCAGTTCAAAGCTTTGCGAACGTTATACCCATGCTTTGTCAGAAGTGAAGATAAAACTCGCAGATTATCTGCTGTATCGTCAATAATCAAAATATCTTTTTTATGAGGATCTAACCGATAGTGATTCATTCTATATTTGCTCTAGCTTATTCCATAATTTTCTCAAATTTATAGTTGTTTGCTAAACCTCGGAAAACGCGGAAAATAGCGGGTTATCTTGAGCAATTTGTTTAAGTAATTGTAAAGTTAAATCATCCCTACAACTAAAGAAGGCATAATATACCTTTGCTTTCCACTTAGCTTGAACTGTGATAAGTAGATGGACATAAATAAAGCTCAAATAAAAATTAAGAACTTGATTTTATGTTTAATTACGTCGATCTACTTAAATACTGAAGAAAGTCGCTTTCAGTCAAAATTATCTGGGTTTTTTGACAAACAACTTTTGTATTTGCGGTTTCTACTTGGT
>CASBQC010000099.1 GCA_949127805.1 Nostocales cyanobacterium PMM_0081 | reverse complement strand
TTAAAATACAATACAAATCTTAATGTTAGAACTATACAAATCATAACATATGTGAATGGATTTAAGTCAATCCACCATAGTAAATGTACTGAGCAACCAGGTTTTTTTCACAAAATATGTCTAAAGATAGATATTTTCGGTGCCACACTGCCAAGAGGTAAAACTTGGACGAATCAGGCTGAAACGCTTGATTGAAGAGGGTTTCAGCGATACTTGTTTTCCTGATAAGTCCCGTACAAAATTGAATTTGATACCGAAGTGCCGCCCTAATTTATCGCGTAACTACTATTGACAAAACTAATTTTGTCTTAACCTCTGACGAATGCGCTACTTCTCACTCCCCAATTGAATTAACTGGTAATCTTTTACAGTACCGAGAACTCGATGAGGAGTGGATAAAGCCGGCTGTTTAGCAGATATCCAAGCGTAGCTACCAGTAATTAGTTCAGAGACTTGCTGTACTTCCTTCCCGTGGTGGGGAGTGTAGAAATTGAGGAGTACACCAGTTTTACCACCTACTTGGACAAAGTTGATCGGATTAGTTTGGAGGATTTGGGCGATCGCTCTTTGTCTCAAGAAAGCTCTAACATCAGGATTATAATCGCCAATAAAGCCGTTAAAACAAATACACGCCAAAGCCAACCAAGCTGGAATTAACCACCCAACCATCCAGTAACGCGCTGTGAGAAACTTTTGACCAAAGCGATAACGACCGAGCCACACTAAAGGTAAAATTAACCAACCTAACCCCAAAGCTAAAACGACACTAGCATACTTGCGAATTTCCGCACCACCCACAGCAAAAGCAACTATACCAGCTAGGACAAGTAAAATGCCCAACATACCAAAAGCGTAGCTGAGATTACGCGGAAGTTTCAGATCTGAAGATGAGGAAATTAATTTGTCTCCCCCCACTCCTGTACAGATGCGATAACCTGTGTCTGTACTCCCCACTCCTCTTATCCCTTTGCTAAAAATTCCGCCAAGCCAGTCTAACCCAACAGATGCAAGCAAAGCGATAAACGGATAAAGAGCAAGACTATAATGAGGTAGGCGAGTAGAGAAAATACTAAGTTCAGCAAACAGGACCACGGGAAAGCCAACTAATATTAGCTGGTAGCGAGGAATGGGACGACGCAGTAATAAGACTAAACCTAAAACAGCAAAGAAAAACCAAGGAAAAGCTTTGGCGGGAACATTCCAGAGATAAAATAGTATTCCATGATCCCCTCTATCATTTGAACCCAAGCGAAAAACAAAGCGGAATAATTGCTCAAAACTATTATTACCAAAGCGCTGCGAACTTAACCAAATCCAAGTCAAAGTAGGAATTAAACCGACTACAAACCCTAAATAAAACATCGGGTTGGTAAGATGACGATGACGGCGATGCTCGGCAATAAGATAAGGTAATAAAGCTACGATTGGCAAAAAAATCATAAAGCTTCTGACTAAGAAGCCTAAACCGAAACTCAGACCGGCAATAAAGCTATAAAAAGAGCGATATTTTGGATTTAATTCCGCTTTGAGAAAAGACCAAATAGCTAAAAGTACCAAACAAATCATTGGTACATCAGGTGTACCTAATCGACAATATTGTAGCCAGAGAAATTCTACATTCAAAATTGCCGCAGCAAGCCATGCAACTTTTTGACCAAGGATAATTTTACCGATTTCATAGAGAAGTAGTATGCTCAAGATGCCGGCAATCATGCTTGTAAGTCTGACACTAGCATCAGAGATGCCAAATAGCTTGTAGGAACTGGCAATTAACCAATAGGGACCTGGTGTTTTTTGATGGGGTTCTGACCAAGGATTTATCCAATCACCAGACTCAAACATCATACGCGATCGCCAAGCATAAAGTCCCTCATCATGAGCCATCAAGCTATTATTTCCAGAATTAAATAGCAATAATGGAAGTATCCATACCAACAAACTGATATAAGTAAATCCTCCCCAAAGATGAATTTGTTGCCAAAGTAAATAAAAATTTTTTATTTGCATTAGAAATAACTTAAATTTGCTAAGTTGAGAAAGCTGTTAATTATTTCTCTATTTTTGGAGAATATGTAAGATTATATACAACCTCTTTGCATCAAATACTACCTGAAATTTACACTATTTTGGGAGTAAGTTCTCGCTCAACAGGGATTTATGCCACTAAAACCAAGTCAACGCATTAAGCTAGATGACACAGACGACAAGCTGTTTTACGACTATCCCCGCTTCGTCACTCATGTGGACGAAGGCTTTATTCAACAGCTAACCGATGTATATCGTCAGCGACTAAAACCGAATACGCGTATTTTTGATATGATGAGCAGTTGGGTATCTCATCTGCCAGAAGAGATGCAGTTTGCCCATGTTGAAGGACACGGACTAAATGCTGAAGAACTTGCACGTAACCCGTGCCTAGATCATTACTTTGTGCAAAATCTCAACGCTAATCCTCAGTTACCCTTGAAGGATGAAGATTTTGATGCAGTACTCAATTGTGTTTCCGTACAGTATTTGCAATATCCGGAGGCTGTGTTTTCCGAAATTCACCGCATCCTCAAACCCGGTGGGATCGCTATCTTCAGCTTTTCTAATCGGATGTTTTATCAAAAAGCCATTCAAGCTTGGAGGGAGGGTTCAGAAGGGAGTAGGGTTGAATTAGTTAAAAGCTATTTCTCCTCGGTTCCTGGATTTACTACTCCAGAAGTAATTACCCGTCAATCAACGCTTCCAAATATCTTGCAATGGTTGGGTGCGGGCGGAGGAGATCCGTTTTATGCTGTTATTGCTTCCCGGAATTAAGCAATAGTTATGAATTATAAGTGAGGAGTAAAACTCATAAATTTTTCCATGAGCACAGAAAATGCCCGAAAAAAAAGTAATTCGAGATACTAAACCTTATCAAAAAGTAAATTTTCTGGGTTTAATCTCACTTCAGCGCTGATAATTGCCTCAAAGAAGCATAAGGAGAAACCAAACATGATTTTCCGCCGTGAACGTAGAATTTTAGTGGCTTTGTTGCTTTCAGTGCTACTACTGACAACAGCTTGCGCTCCGAAGACACCAGGTCAATTTGACCAAGTGCAAAAAGAAAGTACCCAAAAGAAAAGCGGTCAAGCAGTTGCGAAGAATGCAACTCAAGGTAGCGAATTTAACAAGCTTTTCCCTGGGGAACAAGATGGGTATCAACGTGTATTTACCCAAGAGAAAAAAGGCTTTGCAGAAGCGAACTTGAAAAAAGGCGGTAAAGTTATGGCACAACTGGCTGTTTCTGATACTACCAGCACTCCAAGTGCAGCGGCAAAATACTCTAGTAGTACCAAAAAAATTGGCAGTTATCCAGCTGTGACACTTGGCAATACTCAAACGTCGGTTTTGGTCGGTAAGTATCAAGTGAAAGTGATTTCCAAAGATCCGTTATTTACAGCAAGCGATCGCGAAGCTTGGATACAGAAATTTAATCTCAGCGGTCTAGCTCAATTGAAATAAACTTTACTACTGCGATTCAAATAAAACACGCTATCTAAGGAGATTTTTGGAACCGTGAGCAAATCAATTTTTGAGTTAGTTGATCAATTGCCAACCGGTGGCTTGACTGTTTCTCTGTTGAATTCCCTTGATTTTGTTGCTCCTGGTCAGTGGCATAATGTGGTAGGTTTTGTCAATACCATTAAGGTTGTTACCGGCGAAACTGACGAAGACCTAATTCAGCAAATTGCCGAGAGAGCAATTTATCTTTACAACGATCGCTCTCAAGGATACCAAAGAGCGATGTGGTTGTACCAAACTGTTGATACTACAGATAAAGCGCTTGGTGCAGCAGCTTTAGCTAATAAGGTAGGTGAGTCGATTCCGTTATTGGGTTTTTTAAATAAAGTTACTCCCAAAGCAGATAAAGCTCAAACCATTGACTTAGCACTAAAATTAGTTACTGAATTAGTAGCTTTTTGTCAAATTAACGGTATCCCTGGAGACAGCATAGGCGATTTTGTCGCTTCTTTGGGTGAATATAGCGGTGAGTCTCTCATCCGCATGGTAGCGTTAGTTTGCGTTGATGGTTTGATACCCTTGGGTCCCGACTTCATCAACAAAGCGTTATCTAGCATTAATCAAACTAGTCCCCAAGAGTTAGAGCAAAACTCGACTTTTAAAAATATCCAAGATTCAATTCCCGGTGGTGATTCTGGTAGTAAACTTAACTTTATCGGCGAAAGTTTCGATTCAGTCAAAGGCTGGATGGGTAATCTCGTCGCTTCGCATAATTTAACACCACAGACAGTTGTCGCGAATTTGCAGTCATTTACGCAGATTGCTGACGATAAGTTAGATTACCTAGCGGCGTTTCTGGATGTGAGTACGAATTATTACGAACACACAGGTACGCAAACTTTAGCGCGTCGCTTGATTGAACGAGCAATAGCTGAAATTTAGATTCATGACTAATAGACATCTCCAAAAATGAATGTAGAGACGTAGCAGTGCTACGTCTCTTGGGGTTTGGATAACGCATATTTAAATTCGGTCGATGTCTAATAGTTAATACAAGATCCCCGACTTTTTGCCAAAGTCGGGGATCTGAGTGTTTTTATTAACTATACTGCGATCGCCCTTAAGTTGGCAAAGCGATCGCTTTATTTTGGCAAACGCAAATCTGCGACAATTGCACTCAAATAAGATTCAATCAATTCAAAATTTTCCACTTTCTCAAACTTAGCTGTTTTTGCTACTGGGTCAAAAGCAGTTTGGATGACGTAAAGTGAAGCACCATCAAAAGCAACATAACCGAGATTTTGCTCGTAGACCTTACCACCTTGTTGAATCCCTGTAAAAGCGTAGCGCATCCCGTGAAACATCCCAAAGGGAACTTGTTGCGGTGGTTGAGGTGAGAAAGAAATCCCAGAGCCATATATAATCTGACGCTCTTTTGATAATATAGCGTAGTGGTTCCCAACCCAAGCATTAAGTGCTGTTAATACCTGGGTTTGGTAGTTGGGACTTTGTAAATCCACTTTTGCCCCAGGTGGAATACCAGCAGCTACCAACATTTTTTGGAAATTCGGCTGATTTGCTAATGGGTAAACTTGCATCTCAACTGTACCCAAAACTTTTCCTTGGGAAGAGACACACAACAACGGTGCGTTTCCTTCACAAGGTGCTACCTTCCAACCCGGTGGGGTAGCAGTTTTCCCCAGAATAGTCTTCCAGATATTTCCTTCATTAGGTTTGGATGCTGAGTTAGTTTGAGTCAGTGTTGCAACCGGCTCTTTTTGTCCAACTGGATTTGCCTGCAATTTGTTGGTGGGAGAATTGGGGTGAACAAATTTGAATACTATCGGTGTTAATATCAGCAAAATCAAACCAATCAGAAGATGATAAACTCGCAGCATTTTTCCAGAAAATCCATAGTGGCAAACTGACGTTACCTGTAAAACTTTGCGATTATAGCAAAAGATACATTGATATTAAGTTAATTTATGCAAAATAATTATTTCAAAGAGTGTTTATAGCGATCGGCTAGGAACGCAGACTTATTTCCTATATCTTGAAGGCTAAAGCAATATCCTATTCGGATCTAACGCGATCGCCCTTTAACATTTGCTCTTCAAAACGATCGCGCTCATTCAGATAGACATGAATCTGAAGTAAACTGTTTTGATTTGCCAGAACTAAACTTCTGATGCTCCTATGAGTGAAACTGTTTATATCGAAACTAGTATCTTGGGCTACCTCACAGCCAGATCCACGAAAAACTTAGTTCTCGCCGCTAACATTGAAGTGACGAAGGATTGGTGGCAATTACGCCGAAGCACCTTCAATCTCTACATATCGCAAGTTGTTTTGGACGAGGTAGCACAAGGTGATGCAGAAATAGCTGCCCAACGACTTGAAGTATTGCAGGATGTGCCATTACTCGAAGTGACTGAAACTGTAGAGAACTTAGCTGCACAGTTTATTCTGAGGAGCAATCTCCCCCCAAAAGCCTCTGACGATGCGATTCATATTGCGCTGGCTACAGTTAACCGTCTCGATTACCTGTTAACCTGGAATTGTAAACACATCGCAAACGCGCAAATCCAAAAAAAGTTGCGGGAAATTTGCTCCAGCTTTGGACACACTTTGCCGATAATTTGCACACCTTATGAGCTAATGGGAGAGTAAGCTATGTGGCAAAATGAAATCTTAGACGAAATCCATCGAATTCGTGAGGAACACGCGAAATCTTTTAATTATGACTTAAAGGCGATGTGCTCTGATTGGCGAAGAAAGCAGGCACAAAGTGGCAGGCAGTTTGTGACGCTATCTCCTGAGGGGCTGTCTAACACGGCGTTGGAGCCGAACGTACAAGAGCGATCGCATGAGATCAAGAAGTGATCTGCGTCGGCTCAATTTAGCCGTTATCTAGAGGTCACGCTACTAGGAAGAGCGTTCCCGCTCATAGCGTGCGCTTCAGCTGAGTCGCTTTGCGACAGGGCGATCGCGCTTCACCCTACACCACACAATCCCTAAAATATGCGATCGCACAACTGGCAGCGTGAATAAAACCCACGCGCTATGATCCGCGATCGCATCACTAGTTATATGATAACTACGTATTTATACGATGGTTGTCTCATGTTGCATTGGTATAATAAATGTATCAGAAACTTCCAATGAGTCAAAATTAAAACTTCTTGTATTTCTATGAATAATAAGCTAATTTTAGGGACTTTAATTATAACCTCTTTTTTCATTAATATCTCTGTAGCTAATGCGGCTAGATATAAATTTTCAGCAAAGGATTTGTGCTATGAATATGGTTATATTAGTGAAACATATTTAGGAAACAATCGGAGTTTAGAATACTATACCTGTAGAGGTGTTGGACAATTCTCTCCTTCACACATACCCATTATTGCCTGCACGTCAGATGGATGTCTGCTTATAGATGTTGTAAGGCAATAGATACACAACATTGCACTCTAATCGAATACACGTAGAGACGTAGCAGTGCTACGTCTCTACAAGGTTTTGGGTTTTATATATGTACTTCATTTACCTGAAATCTGCTGTATCCTCAATGAGGAATTTGTACGAGGACAACTAATCATCTTCCTCTTATGGAACAAGTATTAAAAAGCCTTAAGCAACGAACGAACAGAACACTAAGTAGTTGTGCAAAATTAAATATATATTTGTCATTGCGAATGGAGCGTTCGCGAAGCGTCTCGAAGAGAAGCGGAATGAAGCAATCGCAAGGGTTTGGAGATTGCTTTGCTACATTTGATTTCGCTCGCAATGACATAAATAATTTTGCGTAACCACTTATTTTCAAATATTGAGTTTGAAGAAGAAATGGCAAGTATTCAGAAGGACTATAAAGAGTAATTGCCTCACACAAAAAGGCAAAGGTTTTCTTAGTGTCTATGGGTAAGCTTTTCAAAAACGAAAAATGGTATATTCAAAACTAGCTGGAGTAATTAAAATCGGGACTGAGAATAAACTCAGCCCCGATAAAAAAGCGGGCTAATCGCTAGTAAACCTAGTTAACCCGGAAAGAAGAAGGGAACGCGCAGAGAAATACTTATTGCAATACCAACTTAACGTTGGCATTTTGCAGACCGCGTTGTTTCACTTCAGCCAATGTTTTGTTAACAGCATACTTTTGGTTGATCGAGTTGATCAACTCGGTCTGATTGTGCTTCTTAGCGACGCCCCACAGGTCAGCGATTAGGTCAAAGGAACCATCGCTGTTGCGAGACCAACCTAAATCATATTCGCCTTCCAACACAGCAACGATGTCAGAACGAACACGTTGACCGTTGTAACCACGAACATCAGCTTCTGTCTTTGTGCTGATACCGAGGTCACGTAAGGAAGCTTTGAGGATTTCAGCGTCGGTGATTTTGGTACGGAGAGTGCTAAAATGAGACATTTGGGTTTCCTCCAGAGAGAAGATTGGGAAAAACGACAACGGTTAGTTTTAGGCACAGCCGCGCATATCGAAACGCGGCTTTTTTCTTAACTGCTAGCTTTGAGCTAGCCTTTGCCCCCGTGTTACCAGGGGAAAGCTTTTAGAACTCCATTCGCTGATATTCAGCTACGGAGGATGCTGCGGGTCTTGCACGCTGTCTAGCCCAGTCCCTAAGGGCTGTGACTTGTTCTTGCATCGTTCGAGACAGCGGCAGTGTTGCCTTCAGTGCAGCAATAATATCTAACTGGGTGAACTCGCGTTCTTGGGCAAAAGCTTCGTACATTGCCGCAACGATCGCTTGTTCAATTTCTGCTCCCGAAAAGCCATCAGACATCTTGGCTAGTTGTTCCAAGTCGAATCGAGCTATGTCTTCCCGGCGTCTGGTTAGGTGAATCTTGTATATATCTTGTCGTTCTTCAGGAGTCGGCAAATCGACAAAGAATATTTCATCAAAGCGTCCTTTCCTCAAGAATTCCCCAGGTAAGCGTTCAACTCTGTTTGCAGTTGCCATCACGAATACTGGAGATTTTTTCTCTTGCATCCAGGTGAGGAAAGAACCGAAAATCCGGTTGGAAGTACCGCCATCGGAGTCACCAGAACCACCACTACCAGCGAAGGATTTATCTAATTCATCGATAAATAGAATTGCTGGAGAAATCGATTCTGCTGTCTTTAAAGCGTTACGTAGGTTTGCTTCACTTCGACCCACCATTGAGCCATCGTAAACTCGTCCCATATCTAAGCGCAACAGGGGTAAACCCCACAGCCGAGAAGTTGTTTTGGCTATCAACGATTTACCACAACCAGGAACTCCCAAAATTAACATTCCTTTCGGTTGGGGCAAACCATACTCTCTGGCTTTCTCTGTGAAAGCATTAGAGCGTTGCTTAAGCCACTTTTTCAACTCTTCTAAACCGCCTACAGCGTCAATGGTTGCATCTTCTTCGATGTATTCTAATATCCCATTGCGTCGAATTAGTTGCTTTTTCTCAGATAAAACTATATCTACTTCATCTTCCGTTAAACGCCCGATAGTTACCTGTGCCTTTCGGTAGACTTTTTCGGCTTCATCTTTAGTTAAACCTAAAGCTGCTCTGAGAAGCTTTTCTCGCGCTTCTGTTGTTAGCCGTCGTCCACGATTTTGGTCTAGATGCTGAGTTAAGACTTTGTTTAACTCTGCCATATCTGGTAACTGAAAGTCAAGAACAACAACTTCTTTTTCCAGTTCTATCGGAACTTGCTGCATTGGTGACATCAAGATGATGGTTTTTTGCGTTCCCTTAAAGCTGGCGATCGCATCTCTTAACGATCTTGTTGTTGCAGGCGCATCAATAAACGGATGTAAATCTTTAAGAATAAATATACTTGGTTCTTTTTGCCGAATTATCCACTCAATCGCCGCTTCTGGAGAAACGGTATTATGCTGAGTTACATTCCGGGGTTGCCCATACTCCACGATGCCGTGAGTTACTGTCCATACATAAACTCGTCGCAGAGGCTTTAAAATTTGGGCGATTGTGGAAATTGATTGCTCTGCCCGCTCTTCCTCGGAGGTCACAAGGTAGATTAAAGGGTATTGAGCTTGAATGAGGATATTTAGCTCTTCTTTCATACTATCGACCTACGTGAGACCTTATAAAGACAGTAAAGACATCGTTGATAATGGCAACCGACGTATTATGAATATTACATTCATAATTCCGGTCTAGCAAGGAACTAATTCTTCCTCACCTTTGGGATAAGCTTCATCCTCATCCATTTCGTTGACGGGTAAATGCTCTTGAGTTACTCCTGCTTGATTGCCTAGGGCTACCAATTCTCCATCGCGTAAAACTAATGAACTCTCACAAGTTGGGCAGGAATAAAGTCTATGAGTTCGTCCATAATTTGAAGCTTCTGCTTCATCAACCAATTCTGAATTTGCCAGGTAAAAAACGAGGGCACGTTCTGCAAGTTCTGACATAGGTTCAGAATCTACTGCTGAACGAATTTTCAGTTTCCTGTGTAGTTCTGGCGACAAATATAAAGTAACCTTCTGCTTCGTTTGCATATAACTGTTGTTGGTCTTACCCGGGTATGTATTTCACGATATAGGCTTAGTTCTAGCTTGTCAAGATGGCAAAACGTTTTGACGCCTATTTCGTTACATTTATTTACAATATAGCTTATATGTGGGTGGAAACATCGGTTTTCATTGCCAATAATAGATTGATGAGAAATTAAAAGCTATTTTGTTACACAAGCGAGGTAGAAAGCACAGATATTGCTACTTTGTTTGTTAAGCCTTGCAGCTATCAAACAAAAGTATGAAGGAACGTGGATTTTCCGGCTGAGTATCTGAGTATTTATAAAATCAGCGCCCCAGATAAAAGGTGTAATAATGTCTACCGCTACTAAAACTTATACAAAACGAAAAAGTTATGCGATCGCCTCCAGGGTTGGCAAAGCGATCGCCATATTGTTAATCTTATACGGCTGTAGTGCGCCCAGTTTCATCAACTCCGGTGTCACATGGAAAACTTATAGTAATTCCCGTTATGGCTTTGAATTTTTATATCCCAGCACCTGGACTTCTTTACCACCCCCAGAAAATAATGATGGTATAGCCTTTGTTTCACCGCAAAATACGAGAGTAGAAATTCGCGGTTGGGCAGGTAATCGGCTACCAGACTCGATAATCACAGATAAAAACGCGAAAAAAACGATAAATCCCAACTTTAAGACGAACCAAGGAGTATTTGGGGTGCTGGAGGTAGAAGTTGGTAGCCAAGAAAGTTCGATGATACTGACACTAACCAAAGGTCAAGTGAAATATTATTGGCAAGGGCGATCGCCGGCGTCCGAATTTAGCAATTATTATCGCGTGTTTTACTATATCGCCCAGGAGTACCGCATTTCTGGGGAGGGGGACAAGGG